>CALKJX010000170.1 GCA_937995555.1 uncultured Elioraea sp. | reverse complement strand
TGTGCGCGTCCTGCATGTGATCACCGGCCTCGGCCAGGGCGGGGCCGAGACCATGCTGGCGAAGCTGGTCGAGGCGCTGCCGGGCATCACGCATGTGGTCGTGGCGCTGACGCCGGACTTGGCGCTCGGCCCCCGGATCGCGGCGGCCGGCGCGCGGGTGGTGCCGCTCGGCATGCAAGGGCCGTTTGGGTTGCCCGCGGCCGTCACGCGGCTCGCGGCACTGATCCGGCGCGTCCGGCCGGACGTGATCCAGTCCTGGCTCTACCACGCCGATCTCACGGCCACGCTCGCGCGCGCGGTGACGTTCTCGCGCGCGCCGCTCGCTTGGTCGCTGCGCTGCTCGGACATGAATCTCGCGTGCTATGCGCCGAGCACGCGGCTGGTGGTGCGCGCACTCGCGCGGCTCTCGGGCGTGCCGGCGGTGATCGCCTCGAACAGCGAGGCCGGGCTCGCCTGGCATCGCCGGCTCGGCTACCGGCCGCGCCGCGCGGTCGTCATTCCGAACGGCTTCGATACGGACCGGTTCCGTCCCGATCCGACCGCGCGTGCGCGGCTCGGCGCGATGCTCGCCTGGCCCACCAACGCGGTCATCGTCGGGCTGGTCGCGCGGGTCGATCCGATGAAGGACCATGCGGGGTTCCTTGCCGCGCTCGCGCGCACCCCGCCCGCGCTGCGCGCCGTCCTCATCGGGCGCGGCACGGAGGCGCTCGCAACCCCGCCCGCGCTCGCCGGGCGCGTCGTGGCGCTTGGGCCGCGCGAGGATGTCGCCGCACTGACGCCAGGGTTCGACATCGCCTGCCTCGCCAGCCGCTTCGGCGAGGGGTTCCCGAACGTGCTCGGCGAGGCGATGGCCTGCGGCGTCGCCTGCGTCACGACGGATGTCGGCGACGCGGCGGCGATCGTCGGCGACGCGGGCGTGGTGGTGCCGCCAGGCGATCCGGCCGCGCTCGCCGAGGCGCTCTCGGCACTCGCGGCCGATGCCGAACGACGCCGCGCGCTCGGTGCGGCGGCGCGCGCGCGCGTGCTCGCCGAGTACGCGCTGCCGGCGGTGGCCGCGCGCTACGCGTCGCTGTGGCGCGGCCTCGCCGCCGGCTGAACCGGCATCAGAACGACAGCGGTGTCGCCTGCTTCACCAGCGGCAGGCCGCGCACCGCCTCCAGCACCTCCGGACGCACCGGCTCGTCGACCGACACGAGGCAGATCGCATCGCCGCCCGGCGCGTTGCGGCCCAGGTGGAAGGTCGCGATGTTCACCTGCGCCTCGGCGAGCGTGGTGCCGAAGCGGCCGATGAAGCCCGGCTTGTCCTCGTTCGTCACGTAGAGCATGTGGCGCGAGAAATCCGCCTCCACCGGGATGCCCTTGATCTCGACCAGCCGCGGCCGCGCGCCCGCGATCAGCGTGCCGGCGACCGCGCGCGTGTCGCGGTCGGTGGTGACCGCGATCCGCACCAGCGTCTGGTACTCGCTCGGCCGGTCGTGCACCGCCTCGGTGATCCCGATCCCCTTCTCGCGCGCCGCGTGGGGCGCGTTCACCATGTTGATCCCCTCCATCAGCGGCCCGAGCAGCCCGGCGAGGGCGGCGGCCGTCAGCGGCGTGTGGTTGAGCTGTGCCGCCGCCCCCTCGTACTCGATCGTGACCGCGCGGAAGCCGCCGTCGCGCGCGACCGAGAGCTGGCCGGCGAAGGCGCCGAGCAGCCGGCAGAGTTCCATGTAGGGCTAGAGCCGCGGCGCGTCCTCGGCCGAGACCGAGGGCATGTTGATCGCGTTCTGCACCGCGCCGGTGAGCAGGAAGTCGCTCATCTGCTCGGCGATCTGCAGGGCGACGTTCTCCTGCGCCTCTGCCGTCGAGGCGCCGAGATGCGGCGTGCAGACGACGTTCTCGAGCGCGAACAACGGGCTCTCGGTCGCGGGTTCGGTCTCGAACACGTCGAGGGCCGCGCCGGCGACGTGGCCGGAGACCAGCGCGTCGTGCAGGTCCTGCTCCACGATCAGGCCGCCGCGGGCGCAGTTGATGATGCGCACGCCGCGCTTCATCCGCGCGATCGCGCGCGCGTCGATGATGTTGCGCGTGCCCTCGGTCAGCGGCGTGTGGAGCGTGATGATGTCCGCACGCGCGAACAGGTCGTGCAGCTCCACCTTCTCGACGCCGAGGGCGACCGCGCGCGCCTCGGACAGGAACGGGTCGTAGGCGATCACCTTCATCTTCAGCCCGACCGCGCGGTCGGCGACGATCGAGCCGATGTTGCCGCAGCCGATCAGCCCGAGCGTCTTGCCGTGGAGCTCGACGCCCATGAACCGGTTCTTCTCCCACTTGCCGGCCTTGGTGGAGGCCGAGGCCTCGGGGATCTGGCGGGCGAGGGCGAACATCAGGGCGATCGCGTGCTCGGCCGTGGTGATCGCATTGCCGTGCGGCGTGTTCATCACCACCACGCCGCGCGCGGTCGCCGACTTCACGTCCACATTGTCCACGCCGATGCCGGCGCGGCCGACCACCTTCAGGTTGCGCGCGACCGCGAGCAGCTCGGCCGTCACCTTGGTG
The DNA here is from genome assembly GCA_937995555.1 of uncultured Elioraea sp. GTDB lineage: Bacteria > Pseudomonadota > Alphaproteobacteria > Acetobacterales > Acetobacteraceae > Elioraea. Next base: position 6,207 of record CALKJX010000170.1, on the reverse strand, counting down.
GCGGAACGGATCGCCAGCCCGTCATAGTCGCCGATGATGGCGCGCAGCTCCGCCGGGCTGAGGCCGGTCTTGACGTCCGTGTCGATGCCGCGCGCCTGGAAGATGGCGACCGCGGCGGGCGACAGCTTGTCGCTGATCAGAACCTTCGGCATGGGGCGATCACTCCGCGGCAGGAACGATGGCGGAACTGGCGGCAACGGTCTCGGCGGCCCAGTCGAGCCAGGGCAGCACGGCCTCGATGTCGGCGGTCTCGACCGTCGCTCCGCCCCAGAGCCGGAGTCCCGGCGGCGCGTCGCGATAGCCGCCCGCGTCCAGCGCCACGCCCTCCTTCTCCAGCAGCGACGCGATCGCCTTCGCCGCCTCCGCCTGACGCGCCGTGTCCAGTGCCGTGAACCACGGCGCGACCACCGACAGGCAGATCGAGGTGCAGGAGCGCGTCGCCGGATCCTCGGCCAGGAAGGTGTAGTTCGGCGTCGTGCCGATCCAGCGCGCGACCGCGGCGAGATTGGCTTCGGAGCGCCGGATGAGCTCCGGCAGGCCGCCGATCGTCTCGGCCCAGCGCAGCCCGTCCAGCGCATCCTCGACGCAGAGCATCGAGGGCGTGTTGATCGTCTCGCCCCGGAAGATGCCTTCGATCAGCTTCCCGCCCGAGACGAGCCGGAACACCTTCGGCAGCGGCCAGGCCGGCTTGTGCCCGAGCAGCCGCTCCACCGCGCGCGGCGAGAGCGCCAGCATCCCATGCGCCGCCTCGCCGCCCAGCACCTTCTGCCAGGACCAGGTGACGACATCGAGCCGATCCCACGGGAGCGCCATCGCGAACGCCGCCGAGGTCGCGTCGCAGATCGCGAGCCCCTGCCGGTCGGGCGCGATCCAGTCACCGTCGGGCACGCGCACGCCCGAGGTCGTGCCGTTCCAGGTGAAGACGACGTCGCGCGACCAGTCCACCGCGCCGAGATCGGGCAGGCGACCGTAGGGGGCGGCGAGCACGCGATGCTCGACCTTGAGCTGCTTGGCGACGTCGGTCGCCCAGGCCTCGCCGAAACTCTCGAACGCGACCACGTCCACGGGGCGGGCACCGAGCAGCGTCCACATCGCCATCTCGATCGCGCCGGTGTCCGAGCCCGGGACGATGCCGAGCCGCCAATCGGCTGGCATGCCGAGGATCGCGCGCGACCGGTCGATCACCTCGGCGAGCTTCGCCTTCGGCCCCTTGGCGCGGTGGCTGCGGCCGAGCGCGGCGCCCTCCAGCGCGGCCAGCATCCAGCCCGGCCGCTTGGCGCAGGGGCCGGAGGAGAAACGCGGATTGTGCGGACGAATGGATGGCCGGGCAGGCGGCAGGGCGGCATGCGCCATGGTGGAGGCTCCCTTCCAGAAGCGAAGCGTCCCGGTGGGGGGACGTGACCCGCCTCGGCGTATAGCCGCCCCGCCGAGCGGCGGCAAGTGCGCCCCGCGTCAGCCGGAGAGCCCGACGATCTCGCCCCGCGCATAGAGCCGCGCCGCGCCGCCCATCAGCACGTGCTCGCCGGCGAGACGGCAGTGCAGAACGCCGCCGCGGCGCGACGCCTGCACGCAGGTGAGCCGGTCCCTGCCGAGTCGCGCGGCCCAGAACGGCACGAGCTGCACATGCGCAGCGCCCGTCACCGGGTCCTCGCGGATGCCGATCTTCGCCGCGAAGTAGCGGCTGACGACGTCCGCGCCGCCGTCGCCGGGCGCGGTCGCGATCAGCCGCGCGGTCTCGCCCGGCAGCGCGGCGACCCGCACGTGATCGGGCTCCAGGCGGCGCACGGTGTCGGGGTCGTCGAACACCGCGATCCAGTCGCGCGCCTTCCACACCTCGCGCGGGACCGCGCCGAGCGCCTCGACGAGACCGGCGGGCGCCTCCGCCCGCGCGGGCGGATCGGCGGGGAAGTCGAGCACGTAGCGCTGGTCCTCGCGCGTCACGCGCAGTTCGCCCGAGAGGGTGCGGAACGTGAAGGGCGGGGCAAGGCCGCGCTCGGCGTCGAGCACGAAGGCCGTGGCGAGCGTGGCGTGGCCGCAGAGGTTGACCTCGATCGTGGGCGTGAACCAGCGCAGACGCAGGCCCGCCGGTTCGGCGACCACGAAGGCGGTCTCGCTGAGATTGTGCTCTGCGGCGATGCCTTGCAGCACCGCGTCCGGCAACCAGGCCTGGAGCGGCACGACCGCGGCTGGGTTGCCGGCGAAGGGCCGGTCGGCGAAGGCATCGACAACGTAGAACGGCAGATGCAGCGTCATGCGCGCGACAGGGCGGCGAGCCGCGCCGGATCGACCGTCACCGCGTGGTTGAGCGGCCCGTGCCCCCGGCCATAGCCGGGGGCCGAGGCCATCGCCATCAGCACGTAGTGGCGCGCGCGCATCACCGCATCCCGCAGCGTCATCCCCTGGGCGAGACCCGCCGCGATCGCCGATGCCAGCGTGCAGCCGGTGCCGTGGGTGTGGCGTGTCTCGACGCGCGCGCTCTCGAAGGTCTCCATCCCGTCCGGCGTGGCGAGCAGGTCGGTCACCCGCTCGCCCGGCAGATGCCCGCCCTTCACCAGCACCGCGCGCGCGCCCATCCGCAGCAGCGCCTCCGCCGCGCGGCGCATGCCGTCGAGATCGAGGATCGCCGCGCCCGCGAGCGCCTCGGCCTCGGGCACGTTGGGGGTGATCACGGCGGCGAGCGGCAGCAGCAGGCGTGTCAGCGCATCGACCGCGCTCTCCTCCAGCAGCCGGTGCCCGCCCTTCGCCACCATCACCGGGTCGACCACGATCGGCACCGGCGGATCGAGCTCGCCCAGCTCGTCCGCCACCGCCTCGATCACCGCCGCGTCGTGCAGCATCCCGGTCTTCACGGCATCGACGCCGAGATCGGCGAGCACCACGTCCATCTGCTCGCGGATGAAGCCGGGCGGCACCGGGAACACGTTCGAGACGCCCTCGGTGTTCTGCGCCGTCAGCGCGGTGATCGCGGTCATGGCGAAGGCATCCAGCGCGGTCACGGCCTTGATGTCGGCCTGGATGCCCGCGCCGCCGCCCGAGTCCGACCCGGCGACGATCAGCACGCGGCCCTTCACGCCGCCACCTCGGCGAGCGCGCCCTCGATCACGCCGACCAACGCATCGAGCACCCGTTCCATCAGCGCCTCGTCCTCCGCCTCGGCCATCACGCGCACCAGCGGCTCGGTGCCGGAGCGGCGGATCAGCAGCCGCCCCTTCCCCGCCAGGGCGGCCTCGGCCTCGGCCACGGCGCGGCGCACCGAGGGATGTTCCAGCGGCGAGACGCCCCGGTGGCGCACATTGCGCAGGCGCTGCGGCAGCGGCTCGAACTGGCGGCACACCTCCGACGCGGGGCGCCCCGTCTCGACGATGACGGCGAGCACCTGCAAGGCCGCCACCAGCCCGTCGCCGGTGGTGGCGAAGTCCGACAGGATCACGTGGCCCGACTGCTCGCCGCCCAGGTTGAACCCGCCTTCGCGCATCCGCTCGGCGACGTAGCGGTCGCCGACATTGGTGCGTTCGAGCGTCATCCCGCGCGCGGCGAGGAAGCGTTCGAGCCCCATGTTGCTCATCTGCGTCGCCACCACGCCGCCGCCGGCGAGCCGGCCTGCGCGCGCCCAGGCAGCGGCGATCAGCGCGAGCAGCTGGTCGCCGTCCACGATCCGCCCCGCCTCGTCGGCGAGGATCAGCCGGTCGGCATCGCCGTCCAGCGCGATGCCGAGATCGGCTCCCTGCGCCACCACCTGCGCGCGCATGTGCTCGGGCACGGTCGAGCCGCAGTCGCGGTTGATGTTGAAGCCGTCGGGCTGCACCGCGAGCGGGATCACGGTGGCACCAAGCTCGGCCAGGATGGTCGGCGCGACGCGATAGGCGGCGCCGTTGGCGCAGTCGACGACGATGCGCAGCCCGTCGAGCCGAAGCGTGCGCGGGAAGGTCGCCTTGGCCGCCTCGATGTAGCGGCCGGCCGCGTCCTCGAGCCGCTGCGCGCGGCCAAGCTCGGCGGGCGGGGCCAGCGCGTCCGAGAGCGAGCCGCCCTCCATCAGCCGCTCGATCTCGGCCTCGGTGGTGTCGGAGAGCTTCCAGCCACCGGGGCCGAACAGCTTGATGCCGTTGTCCTCGAAGCTGTTGTGGCTGGCCGAGATCATCACGCCGAGATCGGCGCGCAGGCTGCGCGTCAGCATCGCGATCGCCGGTGTGGGCAGCGGGCCGACCAGCATCACGTCCATGCCCATGGAGATGAAGCCCGCCGTCAGCGCCGGCTCGACCATGTAGCCCGAGAGGCGGGTGTCCTTGCCGATCACCACGCGATGGCGGTGCGCGGGGTCGGCGCGGCGGAACGCGACCGCTGCCGCCTGGCCGAGCAGCAGCGCCGTGCCCGCCTCCATCGGCGGGGTGTTGGCGCGGCCGCGCACGCCGTCCGTGCCAAACAGCCGCCGCGTGATGCCCTTGCCGCCGTCCATCGCCGTCTCCTTCGTTCAGGCTCCGCTCAGCCGCCCGCGATCGCGCGCCAGACCCTGAGCGCCTGCACCGTCTCGGCCACGTCATGCATCCGCAGGATTGAAACCCCGTTTATCGCCGCCCAGAGCGCCGCCGCCAAGCTCCCCGGCACGCGCCGCTTCGGCTCGGGCGCGTCGCCGTACAGGCCGATGAAGCGCTTGCGCGACACGCCGACCAGCAGGGGCAGGCCGAAGCCGCGGAACAGCCTGAGCCGACGCAGCAGTTCGAGGTTCTGCTCGGCCGTCTTGGCGAAGCCGATGCCCGGATCGAGGATGATCCGTCCGCGCGCGATCCCGGCCTGTTCGGCCGCAGCGATCCGGTCGGCGAGCTCGTCATGCACGTCGAGCGCGACATCGTCGTAGGTCGCGAGCGCGTTCATGGTCGCGGGCGTGCCGCGCATGTGCATCAGCACCACCGGGCAGTCGGCATCGGCGATCACGCCTGCGGCGGCCGGATCGTGGGTCAGCCCGGAGACGTCGTTGACGATGCGCGCGCCGGCGGCCAGCGCGGCCTTCATGGTGGCGGCATTACGCGTATCGACCGAGACGGGCGCGCGGCGGGCAAGGGCCGCAACCACCGGCACGATCCGGCCGATCTCCTCGGCCGGCGGGATGCGCTCCGCGCCCGGCCGTGTGCTCTCGCCGCCGATGTCGAGGATGTCGGCGCCGGCTTCCACCATCGCCTCGCCGGCGGCGATCGCGTCCTCGGCCCGGAAGTGATCGCCTCCGTCCGAGAAGCTGTCCGGGGTGACATTGATCACGCCCATCACCAGCGGCCGGTCGGCGGGCAGGCCGGGCAGGATCGGCGGCGGCGCGGCCTCGCAGGCGGCGGCGAGCGCGGCCCACGCGGCCGGCACTTGCGTCACGACACGGTCCTCGAGGACGCGCGCGCCCTCGCGCAGGATCAGTCGGCTCGCGCCGCCCGGCAGCGGCTCGAGGTAGCGCCGCGGCAAGCGGCCTCAGACGTTCGGCTGCGGCTGCGGCCCGAGGGCGCCCGGGGCGCCGCCGGATTTCGGCACGCGCCCGGAGGTCGGCACCGAGGCGCGCCGCTGGTCGGCCTGCGGGGCCTCCTCGGCCGGCTTGCGCACAATCTCCTCGCCGGCGAGCAGAGCCTTGATCTCCTCACCCGACAGGGTCTCGTACTCGAGCAGGCCCTTGGCCAGCGTGTCGAGATCCTCGCGCCGCTCGGTCAGGATGCGCTTCGCGGTGGCGTAGGCCTCGTCGATGATGCGCTTGATCTCGCGGTCGATCTCCTGCGCCGTCGCCTCGGAGACGTTCTTCGACTGCGTGACGGAATGGCCGAGGAACACCTCCTGGCTGTTCTCGCCATAGGCGATCATGCCGAGCTTGTCGGACATGCCCCACTCGGTGACCATGCGCCGCGCTTGGTCGGTCGCCATCTTGATGTCGCCTGCGGCCCCGTTGGAGACCCGGTCGGGGCCGAACACGATCTCCTCGGCCGCGCGCCCGCCCATCGCCATGGCGAGCTCCTGCAGGAGCTTCGATTTATGCTTGGAGTAGCGGTCGCCCTCGGGCAGCGACATCACCAGCCCGAGCGCGCGGCCGCGCGGGATGATGGTCGCCTTGTGCACGGGATCGCACTCCGGCATCGAGAGCGCGACCAGCGCATGCCCCGCCTCATGATAGGCGGTCATGCGCTTCTCCTCCTCGCTCATCACGAGCGACTTGCGCTCTACGCCCATCAGCACCTTGTCCTT
>CALKJX010000169.1 GCA_937995555.1 uncultured Elioraea sp. | reverse complement strand
TTCGATGCCGTGCCGGCCTCGGGGTCGAAGTCCCAGGCATCGATCCAGGGCGCGCCGCTGTCGCTGTGCACCATCGTCCGCCCGTCGCCGGTCCAGGCGATGCCGTTGGCGGTGTAGAGCCCGTCGGTGATCTCGCGCCAGCTGCCGTCGGGCGCGACGCGGAACAGCCGCCCGACCGGCTCGCGCTGCGCGCGCTCGTCCATCGATCCGACCCAGAACGCGCCATCGGGCCCGATCTTGCCGTCGTTCAGGCGCCCATGGGGCGGCATCGGTCCCGGCGTGCAGAAAGGTTCGATCCGGCGCGCGCGCCAGTCGTAGCGCACCACCTCGTGGCGGAGCGCGACGATCCAACGTCCGGAGCGGCAGAGGCCGAACGATCCGACCTCGGACGGGAAATGCCAGGTGTTCAGCACCGTGCCATCAAAGCTGACGGCTGTGATCGAACAGGCCAGGATGTCGGCCACCAGCACGCGGTTGTGCGCCGCGTCCCACACCGGGCCCTCGCCCAGCGCGAAACGCAGATCGGGGTTCAGCACGCGGATGTCGCTCATCAGGTCCTTCCCGTGGTTCGTCGGACCGCCGCTCCGGCCAGCGCCGCCGGCGTGAGCGCGAGGCCGAGGCCCGGCCCGCCTGTGGGCGCGATCATGCCATCCGCGACTGTCGGCAGCGCCGTGACCAGGTCGCGGTACCAGCCCGACCAGTAGGCGCGCACGCTCTCCATCAACACCGCGTTCGGCAGCGCACAGGCGAGATGCGTGGAGGCCGCGAACACCACCGGGCCGGTGCAGTCGTGCGGCGCCACCGGGCGCTGATGCGCCTCGGCGAGTGCGGCGATCCTGCGCGCCTGCGTCAGTCCGCCGCACCAGCCGATATCCAGCATCACATAGTCCACCGCCTCGGCCCGCAGCAGGTCGAGGAACTGTGCGGCGGTCGCGAGCGTCTCGGAGGCGCAGACCGGCAGGCCGGAGCGGCGGCGGTAATCCGCGAGCGCGAGCGGATCGAGGTTGCGCAGCGGGTCCTCCATCCAGAACGGACGGAAGGGTGCTGCCGCACGCGCGATTGCCAACGCCGCCGGCAGGTCCCAGAGCGCGTGCAGCTCGATCATCACCTCCATCGCATCGCCGACCGCATCGCGGATGCGCCGCAGCGGTTCGAGCGCGCGGTCGATCTCGGCAGCGGTGATCAGCTGCCCCGAGGTCGCGCCGGCGAAGGGATCGAAGGGCCAGATCTTCATCGCGCCGATGCCCATTGCGAGCAGGCTCTGCGCCAGCGCGCCGGCATCGCGCTCTGCGGCGATCTGATCGTCATACGGCCCCTGCGGCGCGTCCTCGGCGGTGATCGCGCGCCTTCCGCCCGAGCGGTTGTAGGTGTAGCCGGCGCAGGTGTTGTAGGTCCGGATCGAGGCGCGCGTCAGCCCGCCGAGCAGGTCATGCAGCGGCCGCCCGCTCGCCTGGCCGGCGAGGTCCCAGAGCGCGATGTCGATCGCCGAGGCGGCGCGCAGCTCGGCGCCCGAGGAGCGGTAGCCGACATAGGGCCGCGTCAGCTCGGCGTTGAGCGCCTCGATCCGCGACGGATCGGCGCCGATCAGGCGCGGGGCGATCTCGGCATGAATCTGCGCCTCGACCGCGGCGGCGCCGCGGAAGGTCTCGCCGAGCCCGACCAGGCCCTGATCCGTCTCCACCCGGACCCAGAGGATGTTGGCATAGTCGGGCGGGCGGATCGTCTCGATCGCAGTGACGATCATGTGCCATAGCCGAGCGTCAGCCGCGGCAGGGTCAGCGACAGCGGCGACCAGTAGGTGGTCAGCGCGAGGGCCACCAGGATCGCGCTGTAGAACGGCCAGATCGTGCGCATCACGGACTCGATCTTCACGCGCGCGATCGCGCAGCCGACGAACAGCACCGCGCCCACGGGCGGGGTGGTGAGCCCGAGACCGAGGTTCATCATCATCACCATGCCGAACTGGACCGGATCGACGCCGATCTGGGTCGCCACCGGCAGGAAGATCGGCGTGCAGATCAGGAGCAGCGCGGCCATGTCCATGATCGCGCCGAGCACCAGGAGCGCGAGGTTGATCAGCAGCAGCAGCACGATCGGGTTGTCGGAGATCGCCAGCATGGCGGTCGCGAGCTCCTCCGGAACGCGATGCAGCGCGAGCAGATAGGCGAAGCCCGAGGCGGTGCCGACCAGCAGGAGCACCACCGATGTGGTGCGCACCGACTGGGCGACCGCGGTGACGAAGCCCTCCCAGGTCAGTTCGCGATAGATCAGCGCGGTACAGAGCACGGCCCAGCCGGCCCCCATCGCCGCGCTCTCGGTGACGGTGAAGACGCCGCCGAGCACGCCGCCCAGGATGATGATGGCGGTGAACAGCCCCGGGAACGCGACAGCCGCGGCGCGGGCGAGCGCGCGGAAGCCCGGGAACGGGTCGCCGCGATAGCCGCGTTTCGCGCCGATCACGTAGGCCGCGACCGCGAGGCAGACGCACATCATCACCCCTGGCGCCACGCCCGCCATGAACAGCGCCGAGACGGACACGCCGCCGCCGGCGGCCAGCGAATAGAGGATCATGTTGTGCGAGGGCGGGATCATGATCCCCGCGATGGATGACGTGACCGTGACGTTCACCGCGTAGTCGGTGTCGTAGCCCTTCTGCCGCATCGCCGGGATCAGGATCGAACCCAGCGCCGAGGTGTCCGCCACCGCCGAGCCGGAGATGCCGCCGAACAGCATCGAGGCGAAGACGTTCACGATCCCGAGCCCGCCCTTCACGCCACCGACCGCGGAGGAGGCGAGCGTGATCAGCCGGGAGGCGATACCGCCGTGCAGCATGATCTCGCCGGCGAAGATGAAGAACGGGATCGCCAGCAGCGAGAACACGTTCATGCCGGAGGTCATCTGCATGAACGCGACCGCGAGCGGCAGGCCCTCCCACCAGAACCCGGCGACGGCGGCAAGCCCGAGCGCGAACGAGACCGGCACACCCGCCGCGAGGGCAAGCGCGAACACGCCGAACAGGATGGCAAGGCCCATGCGGGTTCAGTCCGAAGCGCGGCGGCCGAGCGGCGGCAGGCCGGCGAGGCGGCGCAGCAGGTGTTCGGCGACGAACAGCATGGTGAGCGCGCCGCAGATCACCATCGGCACGAACTGCCAGCCCTGGCTGATGCCGAGCAAGGGGATGCGGAAATTCCAGTAGTTGCCCACCAGCACCCAGGCCCACTGCAGCATGATGAAACCGAGCGCGAACAGGGCGATGTCGGCAGCCACCCCAACGGCAGTGCGCGCCCGGGTCGGCAGGGCGGCGACGATCAGCTCGACCGCCATGTGGAACCGCTCGCGCACGCCGACACCCGCGACCGGCAGGGCGACGAACAGGATCGCGAGCAGCGCGCCACGCTCCACCCACGTCGGCGTGTCGTTCAGCACGTAGCGGCCGAACACCATCCAGATCAGGCTGATGACGAGGGCGACCAGCGCCGCCCCCGCCAGCAGGATCACGCCCCGCGCAACGAGTTCGAGGACCGCGGAGAGGGCGGCGACGGCCGCTCTCACGCGCGCGCTCGGCTCACTGCGTCGCCCGGATCTGCTCGACCAGCGCCCGCAGGTTGGGCGTGCCGGCGTACTTGGCGTAGATCGGCTCCATCAGCCGCGCGAACGGCGTGCGGTCCTGGATTTCGGTCACGGTCACGCCGGCGGCGATCACGCGCTCGCGCGACTGCTTCTCGCGCTCGGCCCAGAGCCGGCGCTGCAACGCGGAGGCCTCGCGCGCGGCCGTGCGCACGATCTCGCGGTCGGCTGGCGAGAGCCGGTCCCAGCGCTGCTTGTTCACCACCACGATCTCGGGGACGTTGGAGTGCTCGGTCGTGGAATAGAAGCGGGCGTGCTCGTAATGCCGCTGGCTCTCGAAGGAGGGCCAGTTGTTCTCTGCGCCATCGACCACGCCGGTCTGCAGCGCGGTGTAGAGTTCGCCGAAGGGCAGCGGCACGGGGTTGGCGCCGAGGGCGCGCATCAGGTCGATGAACAGGTCGGAGGTCTGCACGCGGATCTTGAGCCCGCGCATGTCCTCGGGCGTGCGGATCGCGCGGTTGCGCGTGTAGACCGAGCGCGCGCCGGCATCGAACCAGCTCACCACCACCATGTTGAGCTTGGCCTCGATCTGGCGGGCGATCGCCTCGCCCACCGCGCCGTCGACCACGCGGTGGCTGTGCGGCACGTCGCGGAAGATGAAGGGCAGGGTCAGCACCTGGGTCTCGGGCACCAGGTTGTTGAGCGGCGTGATGTTGAAGTTGGCGACATCGATCGCGCCCAGGCGAAGCTGCTGGATCGCCTCGTCCTGCTGGCCGAGCTGGGCGGAGTGGAACATGCGGATGCGGATGCGGTTGTTGGTCCGCTGGCCTACCAGCTCGGCCCATTTCTCGAGCCCGTGGCTGTTCGGGTAGTCGGGCACGTGGATGTTCCAGCCGCGCCATTCCTGCGCGGCGGCGGGCGAGGCGGCGATGGCGAGGGCGGCGGCGGCCGCGAGCAGACGTCTGGACATGGATCCTCCGTGATCGTTGCGGGCTGGACACCCGACGCCGCGGCGCGCACCGTGCCGCGTTGTCCCCGAGACTGCCACCTGATACATCAGTGCGCAATGCCGAGTTTCGTCAGGGAGGAACCGGGCCGCGCCGCCGTCATGACCGGGACGGGAGGAACGGTGCCGGTCGCGGAGCAGGTCTATCGGCGGTTGCGCGACGCGATCGCGGCCGGCCGGCTCGCGCCGCGCGCGCGGCTGTCCGAGCGCGAGCTGTCCGCCTCGTTCGGCGTCTCCACCAGCCCGATCAAGGCGGCGCTGAAGCGGCTGGAACAGGAAGGCATGGTGGTGACCCAGCCGCGGCGCGGCACCTGGGTCGCCTTCGCGCCGGAGAAGGCGCACGAGATGGGGCTGATCCGCGCGGCGCTGGAGGGGATCGCGGCCCGGCTCGCCGCCGAGCGGATCGCGGCCGAGGATCTCGCCCGGCTGGACTCGATCATGGAGGAGCTGCGG
>CALKJX010000168.1 GCA_937995555.1 uncultured Elioraea sp. | reverse complement strand
GGGGCGCGCCGAGGGGGGCAGACAGCCCCCCTTGCGGCGCCGTCGCCCGCGCCCTGCGCGGGCGCGACGCGCGCGCACACCCCATTGGCCGGCCGCGCGCGGTGCCCTATGCTCCCGCCATGCTGATCGAGCTCGGCCACTTCGCCCTCATCCTCGCGCTCGCCGTGGCGATCGTGCAGGCGGTGGTGCCGATGGTCGGGGCCGCCCGAGGCTGGTCGGGGTGGATGGCGGCGGCCGAGCCGGCGGCGACCCTCCAGGTGCTGCTGGTCGGCTTTGCCTTCGCGGTCCTGACCTGGGCCTTCGTGGTCTCGGACTTCTCGGTGGAGCTGGTCGTGCAGAACTCGCACACCGCGAAGCCGATGCTCTACAAGGTGACCGGCGTCTGGGGCAACCACGAGGGCTCGCTGCTGCTCTGGGTGCTGATCCTCGCCCTGTTCGGCGCCTGCGCCGCCTGGTTCGGCGGCGGGCTGCCGGCGCGGCTCAGGGCGCGGGTGCTGGCGGTGCAGGGCATGGTGGGGGTCGCCTTCCTGGCCTTCATCCTGTTCACCTCGAACCCCTTCCTGCGCGTCGCGGTGCCGCCGATGAACGGGCGCGACCTCAACCCGCTCCTGCAGGATCCGGGCCTCGCCTTTCATCCGCCCTTCCTCTACCTCGGCTATGTCGGGCTCTCGATGAGCTTCTCCTTCGCCGTCGCGGCGCTGATCGAGGGGCGGGTCGATGCCGCCTGGGCGCGCTGGGTCAGGCCCTGGACGCTTGCCGCCTGGCTGTTCCTGACGATCGGCATCGCGCTGGGCTCGTGGTGGGCCTATTACGAACTCGGCTGGGGCGGGTTCTGGTTCTGGGATCCGGTCGAGAATGCAAGCTTCATGCCCTGGCTGCTTGCCGCCGCACTCCTGCACTCGGCGATCGTGGTCGAGAAGCGCGAGGCGCTGAAGGCCTGGACCATCCTGCTTGCGATCCTCGCCTTCGGCTTCTCGCTGGTCGGCACCTTCATCGTTCGCTCGGGCGTGCTCACCAGCGTGCACGCCTTCGCCAGCGACCCCGACCGCGGCGTGTTCATCCTGCTCATCCTTGCGGTCTTTACCGGTGGCGCGCTGCTGCTGTTCGCCGCCCGGGCCGGGGCGATGGAGGCGCGGGGCGTGTTCGCGACCGTCAGCCGCGAGACCGGGATCCTCGCCAACAATGTGCTGCTCGGCGTCGCCTGCTTCGTGATCTTCGTCGGCACGATCTGGCCGCTGGTGGCCGAGATGGTGTGGGACCGCAAGCTGTCGGTCGGCCCGCCGTTCTTCGATGCGGCCTTCGCGCCCTTCATGGTGGTGCTGGCGCTGATCCTGCCGGTGGCGGCGCTGCTGCCCTGGAAGCGCGCCGACCTCGGCCGCGCCCTGCGACCGCTCCGCGGCGCGGCGGCGCTGGCGCTGGCGGCGGGGCTTCTGGCCTTCGCGATGCAGACCGGGCGGTCCGCTCTCGGGCCGCTGGGTCTCGGTCTCGGGCTCTGGGTGGTGCTGGGCGCGCTCGTCGATCTCTGGGGCCGCGCGGGACGCGGCGGCGCGGCCGAGCGGCTGCGGCGGCTCGCCCGCCTGCCGCGCGCCGACTGGGGGAAGGCGGTGGCCCATGCCGGTTTCGGGATCACCGTGATCGGTGTCGCCGCGCATCTCGCCTGGCAGGTCGAGGATATCCGCGTGGCGCGGGAGGGCGAGACCTTCGAGGTGGCGGGCTACACGATCCTGCTGGCCGAGGTGCGCGACGTCGAGGGGCCGAACTATCTTTCGACCATGGCCGAGATGCGGATCACCCGCGACGGCCGGCCGGTGGCGGTGCTCCACCCCGAGAAGCGCGTCTATCCGGTGGCGCGCATGCCCACGACCGAGGCCGCGATCGACAACGGTTTCTGGCGCGACCTCTACCTTGTGATCGGCGACCCGCAGCAGGGCGGGGGCTGGGCGGTGCGCACCTATGTCAAGCCGCTCGCCAACTGGATCTGGGGCGGGGCGATCGTGATGGCGCTCGGCGGGCTCCTCAGCCTCAGCGACCGCCGTTACCGCGTCGCCGCCGGCGCCCGGCGCGCCGCCGTCGCCGCGCTGCCGGCGGAATGACCGCGGTGCGCCGCACCCTCCTCGCACCGGCGCTGCTGGCCGCTTCGCTGTCCCTCGCCGCGCCCGCAACGGCGGTCCAGCCCGACGAGATCCTCGCCGATCCCGCGCTCGAGGCGCGGGCGCGCGCGATCTCGGCCGGCCTGCGCTGCCTGGTCTGCCGCAACGAATCGATCGATGAATCGAACGCCGAGCTCGCCCGCGACCTGCGGCTCCTCGTGCGCGAGCGGCTGGTCGCGGGCGACAGCGATTCCGAGGTGGTGGCCTTCATCGTCGAGCGCTACGGCGAATACGTCCTGCTGCGCCCGACCGCGTCCGGGGCGAACCTGATCCTGTGGATCGCCGCGCCGGCGATGCTGGCGGCGGCGCTGGCGCTGGCTGCGGCCTATGTCGCGCGGCGCCGCCGCGCCCCCGATCCGGCCCTGCCGCTCACTCCGGCCGAGGCGGCGCGGCTGGCCGAACTCACCCGCGACTGAGGCGGGCTTCCGGCGCGCGCCGCAAGGGGATAGGCTCGCGCCCGAGGCCTGCGGAGAGCCCATGCCCTACGAGACCATCCTGCAGCAGACCGACGGCGGTGTGACCACGCTCACGCTCAACCGCCCCGAGGTGATGAACGCGCTCAACACCCGCATGCGGGCCGAACTCGCCGAGGCGCTGCACCGCGCCGGCGCCGAGGCCCGGGTGGTGGTGCTGACCGGGGCGGGCCGGGCGTTCTGCGCCGGACAGGATCTCGGCGACGCCCGCAACGCCGCGCAGCTCGACCTCGAGCGCACGCTGCGCGACGAGTACCTGCCGCTGGTGAACGCGATCCTCGACTGTCCGGTGCCGGTGATCGCCGCAGTGAACGGCGCGGCCGCCGGAGCGGGCGCCAACATCGCGCTGGCCGCGGATGTGGTCCTCGCCGCGGAAGGCGCCTTCTTCCAGCAGGCCTTCGCGCGGATCGGGCTGATCCCGGACGCCGGCGGCACCTGGTTCCTTCCCCGGCAGGTGGGCCTTGCACGCGCGATGGGCGCCGCGCTCTTCGCCGAGCGGATCCCGGCCCGGCAGGCTGCCGACTGGGGGATGATCTGGGACTGCGTGCCCGATGCCGACTTCGCGGCACACTGGCAGGCGCGGGCCCGCGCCCTGGCCGAGGGCCCGACGCTTGCCTACCGCCAGATCCGCGCCGCGATGCGCGCGGGCCTCACCAACGACCTCGCCGCCCAGCTCGACCTCGAGGCGCGCCTGCAGGGCGCGCTCGCCGCCAGCCGCGACTTTCGCGAGGGGGTGGTCGCCTTCCTCGAGAAACGCCCGCCCCGGTTCGAGGGCCGATAGGCCCCGCCGCAAGCGCCAGGAGTGCCGCCGTGCCCGACCCCGCCCCCCCGCCGTCCCCGACCCCCGCCTGCCGGCTGATCCGCGCCACCGACAGCTACGCCGGCCGCCAGGGACTGACCTACCTGCACGGCGTCTCGGCCCAGAGCGTGGGGGCGCGCGGCCTCTGCCTGCACCTGCTCACGATCCCGCCCGGAGGCCGGGCGAAGGCGCACCTGCATGCCGCGCACGAGACGGCGATCTACGTTCTTGCCGGCGAAGGGGTGATGTTCTGGGGCGACCGGCTCGAACACGAGATGACAAGCCGCGCCGGCGACATCGTGTACATCCCGGCCGGCGTGCCGCATCTGCCGCTGAACCGCGGCAGCGAGCCGGTGGTGGCGGTGATCGCCCGCACCGACCCGAACGAGCAGGAAAGCGTGGTGCTGCGCCCCGACCTCGACGCTCTGGTTCCCTGACGCCGCTCCGGACCCGGCCCCGGCCCCGTCCCGCGCCTCTGCCCGGGCGACGGTGATGCGCAGCGCCCCCCCCCGGAGCGGCCGGCGAGCGGCCGGCGCCCGCCGCATGTCCGGTCGGCAAATATCCTCGGGGGGTGAA
>CALKJX010000167.1 GCA_937995555.1 uncultured Elioraea sp. | reverse complement strand
CCACCAATGACCGCGTCACCATCGAGTTCAAGCAGTTCGGCGTCTCGCTCGCCTTCGTCCCCACCGTCCTGGATGCGACCCGGATCAGCCTGAAGGTCCGCCCGGAGGTCAGCGAGCTGACCGAGGAGGGCGCGATCAGCCTGCCGGTCGCGGGCGGCGTGGTGCGCATACCGGCGCTGCGCGTCCGACGCGCCGAAACCACGGTGGAGCTCGGCAGCGGCCAGTCCTTCGCGATCGCCGGGCTGTTGCAGGACGGCAGCCGCATCGCCTCGTCGGGCCTGCCGTTCCTCGGCGAGATCCCCATCCTCGGCGCGCTGTTCAAGTCCGACCGCTTCCGCCGCAACGACAGCGAGCTCGTGATCATCGTCACGCCCTATCTGGTGCGGCCGGTCTCGGATCCGGGCCTGCTCGCTCTGCCGACCGACGGCGTGCGCCCGGCCAACGACATCGAGCGCATCCTGTTCCATCGCCAGCTCTCCCGCGCGGCGGAGCCGCCGCGCGTGCCCGGGCAGATCGGCTTCATCGTGGAGTAGGCGCCATGCCACGCGGTCTCGTTCCGGCCCTGGCGGCCCTCCTGCTGGTGTCCGGCTGCGGCGTGACGAGCGATCCGAGCCAGCGCGAGGGCACCTGGCGCCCGAGCGGCGCCAATGCCGCGAACCTGCGCGCGATGATCGCCGACCCCTCGCATCTGCGGCAGGGTGTCGGTGATCCGTCCGGGCGGGGCCGCCAGGCGACGAACGCGATCGAGCGGCTCGAGGACGACGACCTCAAGCCGCTGCCGGACGTCCGCGCATCGCAGGTCGGTCGCTAGGCTGGAACCCGGAGGGTCGGATGCTGGATCTCGAGAAGAAGACTGCCGACTCGGCCGCCGCCGAGCCCGCCGCGCGGCCGATCGTGCTGAGCCGGCCGCTGGTCGCCGCCTACACGGCCGACCCCGAGGCCGAGGCCGCGCTGCGGACCGCCATGGCCGACCTCGCCGACAAGCTCACCCTGGTGCGCGGCAATGTCAGCGTCGCCATCCGCGAACTCGCGCGCAGCCCGACGCCGCAGGTGCTGATCGTCGATGTCAGCGGCACCAGCGATCCGCTCGTGGCACTCGATGATCTCGCCAGCGTCTGCGAGCCCGACGTGAAGGTGCTGGTGATCGGCGACCGCACCGACATGGGCTTCTACCGCGAGATCACGCGCGGCCTCGGCGTCGTCGAGTATCTCTACAAGCCGCTGACGCGCGACAACGTCGCACGGCTGTTCCTGCCGGTCGTGCACGGGCGGATGCCGGGCGGCGCCGAACAGGTTGGCGGGCGCATCATCACGGTATCGGGCACCCATGGCGGCGTCGGCACCACCACCGTCGCGGTCAATCTCGCCGTCCAGCTCGCCGAGAGCACGCGCGGCTATGTGGCGCTGCTCGACCTCAACCTGCAGACCGGCGCGGCCACGACCATGCTCGGCGTCAAGGCCGGTGCGGGGTTGCGCGTCGCGCTGGAGGAGCCGGAGCGCGTCGATGCGCTGTTCCTCGAGCGCACGGCGGTCAACGTGTCGGACCGGCTGCGGCTGCTCGCCGCCGAGGAGGCGTTCGAGACGCCGCCCACGCCGACGGCGGAGGGCGTGTCGCGGCTGATGACGCTGCTGCGCCGCCGCTTCAACTACATCGTCGTCGACATGCCCACACCGGCCGACGCGGCGCTGCTCTCGCTCTACACGATGGCGCAGATGCGCCTCCTGGTCATGACGCCCGACGTCGTCTCGATCCGCGACGCTGCCCGCTTCAAGGCCATGCTCACCGCGGTGACGGGCTCGGACAAGGCGGTGACGGTGCTGAACCATGCCGGCATGCCGGGCGGCGTGGCCGCCAAACTGGTCGAACGCGGGCTGCAATCGAAGCTCGACTTCGAGATCCCCGACATCCCCAAGCATCTCGCGCTCGCTGCCGATCTCGGCGTGCCGGCGGCCGCACGCAACAAGACGTTCCGCGCGGCCATGCAGGCGCTGACCAAGGAGGTCTCCGGGGTGCGCATCGGCGCGCGCACAGGCGGGTGGCTCGGCCGCCTGTTCGGCCGATGAGCGGTTTCGGCCGCCGCACCGAACCGGCGCTGCCGCCGCGGGCGGAGCGTGCGCCGCCGCCCCCGCCGCCGCAGGCGGCGGTGCCGATCGTGCGCCCGGCCGCGCCCGCCATGCCGGCGCTCGCCGCCCCGCCCGCCGCGACGGCGTCGCGCACCAGGCTCTGGAGCCTGGTCATGGAGCAGGTCGATCCGACCCTCGCCGCCGAGCTGCCGGGCGAGCGGCTGCGCGCGGAGCTGGAGCGGCTGATCCACCAGATCGCCGACAAGCACCGGATCGAGCTCTCCGCGCGTGAACAGGCCGCGCTCGCCCGCGACATCGCCGACGACATGGTCGGCCTCGGCCCGCTCGAACCCCTGCTCGCCGACGAGACCATCACCGACATCATGGTGAACGGTCCCCACAGCGTCTATGTCGAGGCGGGCGGCAAGCTGCAGAAGTTGGATGCGCGCTTCCGCGACTCCGCCCACGCGGCGACGATCGCGCAGAAGATCGCCGCCGCGGTCGGCCGCCGCGTCGACGAGTCGAGCCCGATGGTGGATGCCCGACTGGCCGATGGCAGCCGCGTCAACATCATCCTGCCGCCGCTCGCCCTCGACGGACCCTGCATCTCGATCCGCAAATTCGCGCGCAAGCGGATCGACTTCGCGCGCATGGTCGAGTTCGGCTCGCTCACCGCGCCGGTCGCGCGGCTGCTCGAGATCGCCGCGCGCTGCCGCCTCAACATCCTGATCTCAGGCGGCACCGGGTCGGGCAAGACCACGCTGCTCAACGCGCTGAGCCGGCTGATCGACCACAGCGAGCGCATCGTCACGATCGAGGACGCGGCCGAGCTCCAGCTCCAGCAGCCGCATGTCGTGCGGCTGGAGACGCGGCCGGCGAACCTGGAAGGCAAGGGCGAGATCACCCAGCGCGACCTGGTGAAGAACGCGCTGCGCATGCGCCCCGACCGCATCATCCTCGGCGAGGTGCGCGGGCCCGAAGCGTTCGACATGCTCCAGGCCATGAACACCGGCCATGACGGCTCGCTCGGCACGCTGCACGCGAACAGCGCGCGCGACGCGCTGATCCGCGTCGAGAACATGGTGCAGATGGGCAGCTTCGGCCTGCCGGTGAAGGCGATCCGCACGCAGATCGCCTCGGCGCTCGACATGATCATCCAGATCGAGCGCATGCGCGACGGCACGCGCCGCGTGATCCAGGTGAGCGAGGTGCGCGGCCTCGAAGGCGAGGTCATCACGATGAACGACCTCGTCGCCTTCGAGTACGAGGGCGAGGACAGCCAGGGCCGGATCCGCGGGCGCTACCGGGCCGCCGGCATCCGCCCCGGCTTCATTGCGCGGCTGGAGTATTTCGGTCTCGATCGGGCCTGGCTCGCCGCGCTGGAGGAGTTCTGAGGCGATGCCCCTCGCCCACGCCTCGCCGACGACCATCGCGCTGGTGATCCTGGTCCTTGTCGGGCTCGGCAGCGCGATCCTGCTGCTGCTGGAGATCCGCAACCAGCGCCTCGCGCGCCGCCTGGACGAGGCGACCGCCCAGTCGCGCCGGCGCCGCGAGACGACGCAGCAGACCGGCATCCAGATCATCCAGCGCAACACCGCCTCGCCCGGTCACCGGCTGGCGCGGCTGATCGCGCTCAACCCCTCCCGGCCGCAGGAGCATCCCGCGCCCTGGCCGCTCGTGCTGGTGTTGGCGGCCGTCGGCGGCGCGATCAGCGGCATGCTGATCGCCGCGATGCTCGGGCGTCCGCTCGCGATCGCGGGCGGCATCGCCGCCACCGTCCTGATCGCCCGGTCGGTGTTCGCCTACGGCACCTCGAACTACCGCGAGCAGTTGTTCCGGCAGATGCCCGACGCGATGGGCATGATCGTGCGCGCGCTGAAGGCCGGCATCCCCGTCACCGAGGCGATCCGCACCATCACGCGCGAGAGCCCCGAGCCGACGCGGCGCGAGTTCGCGCAGGTGGCAGCCGAACAGGCGATCGGCGTGCCGATCGAGACGAGCCTTCTCAATCTCTACAGCCGCACCGGGTTGCGCGAATACGGGTTCTTCGCCGTCACGATCACCTTGCAGCAGCAGACCGGCGGCAGCCTCACCGAGACGCTGGAGAACCTCGCCGACGTGGTGCGCAAGCGCGTGCAGACGGCCGCGCGCGGCCGCGCACTCGCGGGCCAGGCGCGGATGTCGGCGGTGATCCTCACCGTCATCCCGTTCGTCGCCCTCGCCGCGCTCTCGGTGCTGAACCCGGGCTATCTGCAGTTCTACTTCACCCACGAGAAGGGGCCGATGGTGGCGGCGATGGCGTTCGGCCTGCTCGTCCTCGGCGTGCTCACCATGCGCGGCATGATCCGCCGCAGCCTCGCGGTGACATGATCCCCCTGCCCGACATCTCCGGGCGCTACGCGATCGCGCTCGCGACCGCGATCGGCATCGCCGTGCTGGGGCTGATCCTGCTGGCCGCCTGGCTGTCGGCGCGCGACAGCCTGGAGCGCCGGCTCGCCGGGAGGATCGCGAGTGTCGGCAAGGGCGCCGCCCACACGGGGCCGCGGCGCTCGCAGGGGGCGGGTCTGATCACCGGGCTGCTGCGCACGATCGGCAACGCCCTCGGCGGCAGCGCACTGCTGTCCGACAAGGACCGGCGCGACCTCGAACGCAGCGTCGCCGCCGCCGGCTATCGGCCGCAGCAGGTGGTGCCGCTGGTGATCGGGCTGAAGGTCGTGCTGCTGCTGGCGATCCCCGCGGCGACCTACGGCATCACGGAGCTGCAAGGCACGACCGGCTTCAGGCAGACGATGCTGGTGGCCGGCGGTCTGCTGGTCGGGATGCTGGGGCCGAACTGGGTGCTCGGCTGGATGCACAAGCGGTATGTGAAGCAGCTCCGCATGGGCCTCGCCGACACGCTCGACCTGATGGTGATCTGCGCCGAGGCCGGGCTCGGCCTTGAGAGCATGGTCGAACGTGTGGCGTCGGAGATGGCACCGTCCAACCCGCCGATCGCCACCGAGTTCACGACGCTGTCGAACGAGCTTCGCCTGCTCTCCGACCGTCGCCAGGCGCTGCTCAATCTGGGCGAGCGCACGGATGTCCAGGGGCTGCGCCGGCTTGCCACCACGCTCGCGCAGACCATCCAGTATGGCACGCCGCTCGGCCAGGCGCTGCGCACGCTCTCGGCCGAGATGCGGCACGAGAGGCTGATCGAGTTCGAGGAGAAGGCGGCCAAGCTGCCGGCGCTGCTGGTGCTGCCGCTGACGCTGTTCATCCTGCCGTGCCTTGTGCTGCTGCTCGCGGGTCCGTCCTTCGTGCAGCTCATCGGCTCCTTCAACCGCTAGAGGCTGACATGGCTCGCTGGCTGACCCGATCGCTCTGCCTCGCCGTGCTGCTCTCGGGCTGCGCCACGGCGGGCCAGCAGGCGTCGCGCGCGCCCTCGGCGCATGAGCGGCTGCGCCTCGCCGCCGCGGCGGAGACGCACAACAACCACGAGGTGGCGCTGTCGATCTACCGCAACGCCGCCCGGGCCGAGCCCGACAACGCCGAGGTGCAGGCGCGGTTCGCCCGCGCCCTCGCCGATCGCGGCCTGCATGCCGAGGCCGTGCTGGTGCTGGAGCAGGCGCTTGCCCGCCGCCCGCGCGACCGCACGCTGCTGCTCGCCCTCGGCCGGACGCAGCTCCGCGCCGACGATCTCCGCACGGCCGGGCAGAGCTTCCAGCGCCTGCTTGAACAGTCGCCGGGCGACCCGGACGCCCTGAACGGCCTCGGGGTGATCGCCGACATCTCGGGCGAGCACGAGCTCGCGCAGGAACGCTACCGCGAGGGGCTGAGGCGCGCGCCCGCGCATGAGGGGCTGCGCAACAACCTCGCGCTCTCGCTCGCGCTGACCGGCTCGCCCGGCGAGGCCAAGGAGATGCTCCAGCGCCTGCGCCGCGACGGCAACACCGATGTGCGCGTGCGCCACAACCTCGCCTTCGTCTCCGCCATGGCGGGCGACGATGCGACCGCGCGCCGGCTCTCGGCGGCGGAGCTGGATGCGGTGGAGCAGCAGCAGCTTCTCGCGGCGGCCTCGCTGCTCGCCGCCGCGGGCCGCAGC
>CALKJX010000166.1 GCA_937995555.1 uncultured Elioraea sp. | reverse complement strand
CCCCGTTGCCGGGGCCGCGGTGCGCTCTTGCCGCACCGTTTCACCCTTGCCGACGGGCCTCGCGGCGCGCCGGCGGTCTGTTCTCTGTGGCACTGTCCCTGGGGTTGCCCCCGCCGGGCGTTACCCGGCACCGTGTTCCCGTGGAGCCCGGACTTTCCTCACCCCCCGGCCTTTCGGCGGTGGGGAGCGCGGCCGTCCGGCCGCCTGACCCGGTTGCGGATGTGTGACGGCAAGGGGGGTGGGGTCAAGTCCCGCGCATGCGCCCCTCGGCCATGGCTGCCACGCGTCCTGCTGCCCAGCGTGTCCGCCCGTCCGCCACGCCGTCGGTGCGGTGTGGCGCCCAATGCCGCTGGAATGCCGCGAGCACCGTCGCGAGCGCGGCGTCGACCGGCCCGACGGCAGCGAGCTGGTAGCCGATCCGCCGCAGCGTCGCCCGGAGTGCGCGCACGCCGTCACCCTCCTCGCCCGGCGCGATCGGCGGCACCTCGTCGACTGCCGTCGGCGCCTCGCCCGGCCAGAGCCCGATCCCCGCAGCGGCGAGCCGTGCCCACGGGAACAGCTCGCCCGGGTCCTGCTTGCGGGTTGGGGCGATGTCGCTGTGCGCGACCACGTTGCGCGGCGGGATCGGGTGCCGGTCAAGAATGCCGCGGCAGAGCGCGATCGCCGCCGCGACCTGCGCCTCGGGGAAGCCCCGGTAGCCCCACTCGTGCCCCGGATTGACGATCTCGATGCCGATCGAGCGGTCGTTCAGCCCGACATGGCCGCGCCACCATGACACGCCGGCGTGCCAGGCCCGTCGCGTCTCGGGCACGAGCGCGAAGACCCGCCCATCCTCCTCGACGACGTAGTGCGACGAGACCTTGGCCGCCGGATCGCACAGCCGTTCGATCGCCTCCACGCCGGTGCGCATCCCCGTGTAGTGCAGCACGAGCATGTCGATCGGCACGCTGTCGGGCCGCGCGTCATGATTCGGTGACGGTCTGTCGATCGGTTCGGTGATTGGGCTCATGGCGCGTGTTTGACCGCAGCGGTGACGGAACGAACGTCGTCCCGCCTTGACACCTGCAATCTCGCGAGCCTGCATTGGCGTCAAGGACGGCAACAGTCCGTCGGACATCGAGGAGGAACCCCAGCCCCCATGCGCACGCCGTCCGAGACCAATCTCTCCGCCGAGGATCTGCTCGGGCTCTATCGGCGCATGCTCCTGATCCGGCGCATCGAGGAGCGGCTCGGCGAGGACTTCAAGCGCGGCGACCTGCCCGGGCCGGTGCATCTCTATATCGGCGAGGAGGCAGTGGCGACCGGCGTCTGCGCGCATCTGACCGATGCCGACTGGATCGCGTCCACGCATCGCGGGCATGGGCATTTCCTCGCCAAGGGCGGCGACCCCAAGCTGCTGGTGGCCGAGGTGTATGGCCGCGCGGGCGGGGTGTGCCGCGGCATGGGCGGATCGATGCATGTCGCCGATTTCTCGAAGGGCATCCTCGGCGCGAACGGCATCGTCGGCGGCGGCATCGGGCTCGCGGTCGGCGCTGCGCTCGCCGCGCAGCTCGACCGCAAAGGCGCCGTGTCGGCGGCGTTCTTCGGCGACGGCGCGGCGAACCAGGGCGTGCTGATGGAGGCGCTGAACGTCTCGGCGCTGTGGAAGCTGCCGCTGCTGCTGATCTGCGAGAACAACGGCTTCTCCGAGTTCTCGCCGACCGGGACCGTGACGGTCGGTGCGATCGCCGATCGCGCCAAGCCGTTCGGCGTGCCGGCGGCGGCGGTCGACGGCAACGACGTGATCGCCGTCTGGCAGGCGACGAACGCCGCGGTGCGCCGCGCGCGCGCGGGCGAGGGACCGAGCCTCATCGAATGCCGTACCTACCGGCTGCGCGGTCATGTCGAGAGCGAGGGTTCGTTCATTCAGGAGCGTTACCGCGCCGACGAGGAGGTGGCGGCGTGGATCGCGCGCGATCCGATCGCGCGGCTCGCCAGCTACATGGACGAGCACGCGCTGGCGCCGGCGTCCGCGCGCGAGGCGATCGAGGCTGAGATCGCCACCATCGTCGCCGAGGCGGTCGCCTACGCGACCGACAGCCCCTATCCCGCGCCCGACCAGGCGCGCCAGTTCATGTTCGCCTGAGGGAGCGCACGATGGCACGGCGGCGGATGATCCAGGCGATCAACGAGGCGCTCGCCGAGGAGATGGCGCGCGATCCGCGCGTCATCCTGTTCGGCGAGGATGTCGAGATCAGCGTCATGGGCGACACGCGCGGCCTGCGCGCGACGTTCGGGCCGGACCGGGTCCGCAACACGCCGATCTGCGAGACCGTGATGACCGGCATGGCGGTGGGAGCGGCGGCGGCGGGCTGGCGCCCGATCTGCCACATGATGTACGGCAACTTCCTCTACACGGGGATGGACGCGATCGCGAACCAGGCGGCCAAGCTCCGCTACATGACCGGCGGGCAGATCAAGGTGCCGGTCGTCTACATGGGCGTGTTCGGTGCGGGCCGGTCCTCGGCCGCGCAGCACTCCGACGCGATGCACCCGATGTTCATGAACCTCGGCGGCATCAAGGTGGTGCTGCCGGCATCGCCGGCCGATGCCAAGGGGCTGCTCAAGAGCGCGATCCGCGACGACAATCCGGTGATCTTCCTCCAGGCGGCAGGGCGCGGCGGCGAGGCCGGCGATGTGCCGGAGGAGGAGTACACAATCCCGCTCGGTGTCGCGGAAGTGAAACGGCCCGGCAAGGACGTCACGCTGGTGGCGATCGGCGCGATGCTGCGCCCGGCGATGCGCGCGGCCGATGCGCTGGCGGGCGAGGGGATCGAGGCCGAGGTGATCGACCCGCGCACGCTGATGCCGCTCGACGAGGCGACGATCGTGGCGAGCGTGCAGCGCACCGGGCGTCTCGTCGTTGTGGACGAGGCGCGCGATGCGTGCAGCGCCGCGAGCCACATCGCGGCCGTGGTGACGGAAGCGGCCTGGGGCGCGCTCAAGGCCGCGCCGAAGCGCGTGACCGTGCCGGATGTCGCGATCCCCTACTCGCCGCCGCTGGAGAAGTCGCTGCTGCCCGACCCCGAGCGCATCGCCGCCGCCGTGCGTGCCACGCTGGGACGCTGAGCCATGAAGGCCGCGCTGAAGCTGCCGCGCATCTCGATGAACATGGAGGAGGGCACGATCACGGCTTGGCGCAAGCGGCCGGGTGATGCCTTCACCCGGGGCGAGATCCTCTACGAAATCGAGACCGAGAAGGCGACGCTGGAGGTCGAGGCGCCGTGCGACGGGCGCCTCGTAGACATCCTGGTCCCCGCGGGGGCGACCGTGGAGGTCGGTGCGGAGGTCTGTCGCATCGAGACATGATGACCAGCCGTAGCGGCTCAACAACGGAGGAAACGATGAGCGATATCGACGACAAGCGGCTCGCCGAGAACCTCAAGGCGGTGAAGCGCCGCCACATCGTGACCGCGGCCGTGACGGGCGCATCGGTGTTCGCGCTCGCCGGTGTGCCGGAGCCCGCCCGTGCCCAGCGCGCGCAGTTCCGCTTCCGCCTGCAATCCTTCCTCGGTCCGGGCTGGGCCGAGTGGGAGACGCTGATCCCGCGCTACATCCAGCGTGTCAGCGACATGTCCGGCGGGCGGATCCAGATCCAGGCCTTCCCGCCGGCCGCGCTGGTGCCGACCTTCGAGATGCTGGACGGAGTCAGCCGGCGCGTGATCGACATGGCCTATGGCGCGCAGCTCTACTGGCGCGGCCGCTTCCCGTTCACGCAATGGACCTGGGGCATCCCGTTCCTGTTCAACAAGGTCGAGGAGTACGACTATCTCTGGTTCGAGGCCGGGCTGAACGCCCTCGTCACCGAAGCCTTCGCCACGGCGGGCGTGCAGTTCCTGGGGCCGATCTACTCGGATGACTGGGGCAGCACGATCTCGCGCCGGCCGATCCGCCGCCTCGATGATTTCCGGGGCTTGCGCATCCGCTCGGGCGGCATCGGCGGCGAGCTCTGGAAGCAGTTCGGCGCCTCGATCGTCACATTGCCGGGCGAGGAACTCTACACCGCCCTCTCCACAGGCGTGATCGACGGCGCCAACTGGGGCTCGCCCTACGGTATGGTCGCGACCAAGCTGCACGAGGTGGCCAAGTTCTACACCGGCCCCTCGATCATCCACGCCGATGCCGAGGACATGTTCATCAACAAGGCAGCGTTCGACGGCATGCCGAAGGAGCTCCAGGTGGCGATGCTCACCGCCACACGGGTGTTCGCGCTCGAGCGCTACTCCTACGCGGCCGGCGCTTCGGCCCGCGCCTTCAAGACCATGCGCGACGCGGGGGTCGAGACCATGGTCCTGCCGCCCGAGGATGTGCAGCGGCTGCGTGATCTCACCAAGGAGCTGGTTCCTCGGCTCGCCGGTGACGATGCCTATACGCGGCGAGCGCTACAGATCATCAACGATACCCGCGCGCTGCTCGACCAGTGGCCGAAGGGCTTCCTGTGACGCACCAAGCCGGCGGGAGGCATCTCCCGCCGGCCTCGCACACCCAGCCATCCCTATCCTGAATGTCCGCTCTCGCCCGCGTCGTGCGTCTCATCGATGCGCTGAACCGCACGGTCGGCCGCATCGTCGCGGTGATGGTGCTGGCGCTGATGGCGCTGATCGTGGCTGAGGTCACGCTGCGCTACGGCTTCGCTGCGCCGACCGTGTGGGGCACCGAGCTCTCCACCTTCCTGTTCGCGACCTATGTGCTGCTCGGCGGCGGGTTCGCGCTGCTGAACGGCGACCATGTGCGGATGGACGTGCTCTATGGTCGCCTCCCGCCGCGCGGGCGCGCCGCCCTCGACGTGCTGACCGCGCCCTTCGCACTGCTCTACTGCTGCATCCTGCTGGTCGAGGGTGGCGCAATGGTCGTCGAGGCGATCGCGACCGGGCGTCGCCACTCGACCGACTGGGCGCCGCTGCTGTGGCCGTGGCTGCTGGCGCTGCCCGTCGGTGCAAGTCTGGTCGCACTCCAGGCGGTCGCGCATATCGTCCGTGATGCCGTGCGTGCCGCGACGGGGCGGGATCTCGCCTGATGGGGATCGAGCTCGACACCGTCCTGCTGTTCGGCCTGTTCATCGTACTGATGGCGGCGGGGTTGCCGCTGGTGTTCGCGCTGGGTGCGGCAGCCGTCATCGGCACCTACTTCCTCTGGGGGCCGGCGGCGCTGCATCTCGCCGCGATCCGTGCCTACAGCGCGGCGAACAGCTTCGTGCTGCTGGCGATCCCGCTGTTCATCTTCATGGGCTGCATGCTCGAACGCTCCGGCATCGCCCGGGGCCTCTACGCGCTGATGCACAAATGGCTCGGCGGCGTGCGCGGGGGGCTCGCGGTCGGTACACTGATCGTCTGCGCGATCTTCGCCGCCATGGTGGGCGTGTCGGGGGCCGCGACCGTCACCATGGCGCTGGTCGCGATGCCGCCGATGCTGCGCTACGGCTACAGCAAGTACCTCACCGTCGGCACGATCGCCGCCGGCGGCGCGCTGGGTGTGCTGATCCCGCCATCGGTGCTGTTCATCGTGCTCGGCCTCTACACCAATACTTCGGTGGGTAGGCTGTTCATGGGCGGCATGCCCGCGGGCCTGCTGCTGGTGAGCCTGTTCGTCCTCCACGCGTTGGTGATCTGCCGGCTGAAGCCGGAGCTTGGCCCGACCGTTCCGGCTGAAGAGCGGGCGGGCTGGAGCGAGAGGATCGTGGCGCTGAAGGCGGTCGCGCTGCCGTTGCTGTTGGTGGTGCTGGTGCTCGGCAGCCTGCTCGGCGGGCTCGCCACGCCTTCGGAGGCCGCTGGTGTAGGCGCGCTCGGGGCCCTCGGCTGCGCCTGGGCCGCGGGCGGGCTCGACCGGCCCTCGGTGATGGACGCGGCCGAGCGCACGCTCAGGCTCTCGGCGATGGTGATGTGGATCGTCTTCGCCGCGAGCATGTTCACGGCACTCTATACCGCAATCGGCGCCGAGGGGCTGGTGCGCGACGCGCTCTCGGCGATGCCGGGCGGGCGCTGGGGCATCATTGTCGGCATGCAGCTTGTCTGGCTGGTGATGGGCTGCTTCCTCGATCCGCTCGGGATCATGATCATCACCGCGCCGCTGTTCTTCCCGATCGCCACACGGCTCGGCTTCGATCCGGTCTGGTTCGGCGTTCTGTTCGTGGTGAACATGGAGATGGCGTTCCTCACTCCGCCCTTCGGGTTCAACCTGTTCTACATGCGCAGCGTCGTGCCGAAGGACATCAGCATGGGCGACATCTACATCGCAGTGCTTCCGTTCATCGCACTCCAGGCAACAGGGCTCGCGATCATGATGGCCTTCCCGGAGATCATCCTGTTCCTGCCGCGCCTGGTGTTGGGCTGAGATGACGACGCGGTTCGAGGGCAGGCGCGCCCTGGTGACCGGCGGGGCCGCCGGGATCGGGCTTGCGACCGCGCGGGCGCTTGCGGCGGAGGGTGCACGCATCGCGCTGCTCGACATCGACGCCGCGCGCCTCGACGAGTCGGCGACGGAGCTGCGCAGCACGGACGCGGAGGTGCTCGCGCTTGCCGCCTCGGTCGCCGATCCGGACGCGGTGCGCACGGCCTTCGCCGAGCTCGATGCGCGCTGGGGCGGTCTCGACATCCTGGTCAACAACGCCGGCGTGATCGGCAAGCACGCCGCCCTCGATCTCACGGACGAGGCGTGGTCGCGCGTGCTGCGCATCAACCTCGACGGCGTGTTCTACTGCGCGCGCGAGGCCGGGCGGCGCATGGTCGCGCAAGGCTCCGGCGCGATCGTCAATCTGGGCTCTATCTACTCCCTCGTCGCGGCCCCGGAGCGGCTTGCCTATTGCGCGTCCAAGGCCGCGGTCGCGGCGATGACCAAGGTGCTGGCGATCGAGTGGGCCGCCCATGGCGTGCGCGTGAATGCCGTCGCGCCGGGCTATGTCGAGACCGACCTGATCGCCGCTGCCGTGCGTGCCCGCGAGATCGACACCGTGCCGCTCGCCCGCCGCACGCCGGTCGGACGGCTTGCGCGACCGGACGAGATCGCGCGCGCCATCCTGTTCCTGCTCGACCCCGCGAACGAGTACGTCACCGGCCACGTGCTCGCGGTGGATGGCGGCTGGACGGCCTACGGCTACGTATGAGGCTCGAATGATCGACTTCGCGGGCAAGGTCATCGTGATCACCGGCGCGGCGAACGGCATCGGTCGTGCGACCGCGCTGCTGCTGCACCGACTGGGTGCACGGCTGGTGGCGGCCGATCTCGATGCGCGGGGTGCGGCGATCGCGCCGGATGCGCTCGCGGTCGAGGCCGATGTCGCGACCGATGGCGGCGAGCGCATCGCCGCCGCCTGCCACGACGCGGGCCTCGTGCCCGACGGCCTCGTCAACGCCGCCGGCATCCACTTCCCCGGTGCGCTCACGGAACTGACCGACGAGGCGTGGCGGCACATGATGGCCGTGAACCTCGACGGCACGTTCAAGGTCTGCCGCGCGATCGTGCCGCTGATGGCCGAGGGCGGGTCGATCGTGAACATCGCCTCGCTGGCTGCGCATCGCGGGAGCCGGAACTACGCGCACTACGCCGCGACCAAGGGCGCCGTGATCAGCTTCAGCCGCAGCCTCGCCGCCGAGCTCGGGCCCCGCTTGCGCGTCAACACCGTCTCGCCCGGCGTGATCCTGACGACGATGGTGGAGAAGTTCCTGCCCGAGCGCGGACCCGACTTCCTGAAGATGACGCCGCTCGGCCGGTTCGGTCGGCCCGAGGAGGTCGCGTCCGTGATCGCCTTCCTGCTCTCGCCGGCGGCGAGTTTCGTCAATGGCGAGGTGGTGCACATCAATGGCGGGCTCTACGTGGACTGAGCGTCACAGCCCGCGCTCGCGCTTGATGCGCGTCCAGGCGTTGTTGATCTGCGCCACCCGCCTGGTCGCGTGCTCGATGAAGCGCGGCGGCACGTTCCGCGAGGCGAGCGTATCCGGGTGGTTCTCGCGCATGAGCTGCCGCCACGCGGCGCGCACCTCCTCGTCCGACGCGGTGCGCGCCACGCCGAGGACCTCGTAGGGGTCGGGCTCGTCC
This sequence comes from uncultured Elioraea sp., assembly GCA_937995555.1. Classification (GTDB taxonomy): domain Bacteria; phylum Pseudomonadota; class Alphaproteobacteria; order Acetobacterales; family Acetobacteraceae; genus Elioraea. Next base: position 1,799 of record CALKJX010000166.1, on the reverse strand, counting down.
GGCTGCGGCCGCGCCGATCCGCCGGAGCGCGCGCGCTCCCGCTCGCGCTCGCTCATGCCCAGCCGCCGCGCGACCTCGTCGATGAAGCGGCGCTCGGCCGCGTTGATCGGCCCGTCCGCGAGCGCGATCTGATGCAGGCTCGCGAGCACATCCTCGAGCACGGTGCGGTTGTCGGCGAAGGCTTCTGCCAGCTTCTCGGCGAAGGGCTCGAACCCCTCCGCGCTCTGCCGCGCGCCGTCCCACAGCTTGCCGATGTCCTTTGCCGCCTCGGGGGGGAAGCGGAATATCCGCTTGAAGGCGTCGATCTCGGACCGCTTCACAGGTCCGTCCGCCTTGGCGAGCTTGGCGGCAAGGGCCACCACCGAGATCGAGAACACCGTCTCGCGGCTGCCCATCATCTGCGCGAGCTCGGCCATGCGCAGCGGATCGGGCTTGCCGAGCAGGTCGCCGGCCGCGCCGGCCGGGCCGCCCTTGGTGTCGGCGGCATGGCCGAGCGCGGCGCCCAGCACGGCACCGAGCGGTCCGCCCATGGCGAACCCTGCCACCCCGCCGAGGATCTTGCCCCAGATGCTCAAGAACCGCCTGCCGTTCCCGTTCTGTCCCTGGTGACGCTACCACGCGGCCCCCCGGCCGGAAACGCACGGCGCCGGTATCGGGCCGAGACGTCACCACTTGATGAAGACGGCGGTGCGGGCTGCGCTATGCTCGCCGCGGATCAGAGGGGGGATCGGGATGACCGTGATGACGCCGATTGCCGCCGCCCGGCCCCGGGCCCAGACCGGTCTCGCCGCCCGGCGTCTCGCGCGCGAGGGCTTCGCCGGCAATACCGCCGGTCTCGCGCCGGGCCATGTGCAGGGCAACCTCGCGATCCTGCCGCGCGACCAGGCCGCCGACTTCCTGCGCTTCTGCACGCTGAACCCGAAGCCCTGTCCGGTGATCGGGATCTCCGAGCCCGGCGATCCCCGCCTCCCCGCGCTCGGCGCCGATCTCGACATCCGCACCGACCTGCCCCGCTACCGCGTGTGGCGGGACGGCACGCTGGTCGAGGAGCCGACCGACATCACGGCGCACTGGCGCGACGATCTGGTTGCCTTCGTGCTCGGCTGCTCGTTCAGTTTCGAGGAGGCGCTGCTCGCGGCCGGCGTGCCGCTCAAGCACATCGCTCGCGGGTGCAACGTCGCGATGTGGCGCACCTCGATCGCCTGCGTGCCGGCCGGCCCCTTCGCCGGCCCGATGGTCGTCTCGATGCGGCCCCTGCGCGCGGCGGATGCGATCCGGGCGATCCAGATCACCTCGCGCTTCCCGGCCGTCCACGGGGCGCCGGTGCATCTCGGCGACCCGCGCCTGATCGGCATCGAGGACATCACCCGCCCCCATTACGGCGATGCCGTTCCCGTGGAGGCGGACGAACTGCCGGTGTTCTGGGCCTGCGGGGTCACGCCCCAGGCGGCGATCGTCGCCTCGCGCGTGCCGTTCGCGATCACCCATGCGCCCGGCTCGATGCTGGTGACCGATCTGTTGAACACCCAACTCGCGGCCCTCTGAGTGACCGTTCGAGGGTGGGTTGGGGCGACGCGGCTGGAGGTGATTCGCGCTCGGGAGGTGGAAGCGGGAGACCCAGGCTGGATGGCCGAGCTTGGCGGGAAGACGCAGCGCCATCCGTCTGAGCTGACGGACGCGGAATGGGCGCGGATCGAGCCGCTGCTGCCCAAGCCGTCGCGGCGGGGGGCGCAAGCCGTCGGTCGATCTGCGCGAGGTGCCGAACGCGATCCGCCATGTGGCCCGCAGCGCGGGCGGCT
>CALKJX010000165.1 GCA_937995555.1 uncultured Elioraea sp. | reverse complement strand
AATCCGGGGATCGCCGAGCTCGCGACCTGCGTGCCGATCGGCGCGACGGATATTCCCGCCCTCATCGCCTTCGCGACCGAGAACGCGGTCGATCTCGTGGTGCCGGGGCCGGAGGCGCCGCTGGTTGCCGGCCTCGCCGATGCCTGCGAGGCGGCCGGCATCGCCTGTTTCGGCCCGAGTGCCGCGGCGGCACGGCTGGAAGGCTCGAAGGCATTCATGAAGGAGGTCTGCGCCGCCGCCGGGGTGCCGACCGCCCCCTCGGCGACCTTCACCGACGCGGAGGCGGCGAAGGCGCATGTGCGCGCAGCCGGCGCGCCGATCGTGGTGAAGGCCGACGGGCTCGCCGCCGGCAAGGGCGTGGTGGTGGCGGCGACGGTGACGGAGGCCGAGGCCGCGATCGATGCCTTCATGCGCGACCGCGTGCACGGCGAAGCGGGTGCCACGGTGGTGATCGAGGCATGCCTGGTCGGCGAGGAGGTGTCGTTCTTCGCGCTCTGCGACGGCGCGCACGCGGTGCCGTTCGGTGCGGCGCAGGACCACAAGCGCGTCGGCGAGGGCGATACCGGGCCGAACACCGGCGGCATGGGGGCCTATTCGCCGCCACCCGTCTTCACGCCGGAGCTGGAACGACAGGTGATGGCGACGATCGTGCAGCCGACGCTCGCCGAGATGGCCCGCCGCGGCGCGCCGTTCCGCGGCGTGCTGTTCTGCGGCCTGATGCTCACCGACGCGGGGCCGCGTCTCTTGGAGTTCAACGTGCGCTTCGGCGATCCGGAGTGCCAGGTGCTGATGCTCAGGCTGATGAGCGATATCGTGCCGGCCATGCAGGCAGCCTGCGACGGCGTGCTCGATCGCTTCGCGGTCCGTTTCGAATCCGTGTCGGCGATCGCGGTGGTGCTGGCCGCGCGCGGCTATCCGGGCACGCCGGAGACGGGCAGCGAGATCCGCGGCCTCGATCGCGCCGCGGCGGTGCCGAACGTGCAGATCTTCCACGCCGGCACGCGCGCGGAAGGCGGGCGCATCGTCGCCGCCGGCGGGCGGGTGCTGAACATCTGCGCCACCGGAACGACGCTGGCCGAAGCGCGCGCTGCGGCCTATGCCGCGGTCGATGCGATCGACTGGCCGCAGGGGTTCTGCCGCCGCGATATCGGCCATCGCGCCTTGCCCGGCTGAGCGCCCCGGATCATCGTGCGACACGGCCGAACGCGGTCACAAATCGCCTTCCCTGCCCGCGGATCGGCTGGCACACTCCGGTTGTCAGGTGCGCCGGAGACGCGCCCTACGGGAGGAGAGACGATGTCCCCACGGATCACCCGCCGTTCGACCCTGGCCTTGGGCGCGGCCGCGCTCGCCACGCCCGCCATCGGCCAGGCCCGCTTCCCCGACCGCCCGATCCGGCTGATCTGCCCCTGGCCGGCCGGCGGCTCGACCGACGGGCAGATGCGTGCGTTCGCCGAAGCAGCCGGCAAGCATCTCGGCCAGCCGGTGGTGATCGAGAACCGGCCCGGCGCTTCCGGCACGCTGGGCGCGATCGCGATGAAGCAGGCGCGCCCCGACGGCTATACGCTGACGCAGTTCCCGATCACCGTGTTCCGTTTTCCCTTCATGCAGGACAACCCGGCCTGGGATCCGCTGACCGATTTCACCTATGTCACGCATCTCACCGGCTATCTGTTCGGCGTCACCGTGCGTGCGGACAGCGAGTTCAAGACATTCCAGGACCTGATCGCCTGGGCGAAGGCCAATCCTGGCCGCCTCAGCTACGGCACGCCCGGCGTGGGCACGACGCTGCACATCACCATGGAGCGGATCGCCCAGGCCGCCGGGGTCGAGTTCCTGCACGTGCCGTTCCGCGGCTTCGCCGACAATTCCGCGAGCCTGCTCGGGGGCAACACCATGGCGCTGGCGGACAGTTCGGCCTGGGCGCCGCTGGTGGAGGCGGGGCGGATGCGCGCCCTCTGTGTCTGGACCGCCGAACGCGTCGCGCGCTTCCCCGACGTGCCGACGCTGCGCGAGCTCGGCTTCGACATCGTCTCGACCTCGCCCTACGGCGTGGGCGGCCCGGCGGGCATGCCCCCCGAGGTGGTGCGCACGCTCGATGCGGCGTTCCTCAAGGCGCTCGACGATCCGCAGCATCTCGAGGTGCTGAAGCGTTTCGACATGGTGAAGGTCGCGCTCGATCACGCCGCCTACACCGAGGAGGTGAAGCGGATGGTCGCGGTCGAGAAGGAGATCGTGCAGCGTCTCGGGCTGAAGGTCTGAGTCAGCGCCGCGCGGCGAAGAAGTCGCGCAGCAGGGCCGCGGCCTCCGACTCGGCCACGCCGCCGACCACCTCGGGCCGATGATGCGTGGTCGGCTGGTCGAACAGGCGCGGCCCGTGCTCGACCCCGCCGCCCTTCGGGTCGTAGGCGCCGAACACCACGCGGCGGACGCGGAACAGCGTGATCGCCGCGGCGCACATCGCGCAGGGTTCGAGCGTGACGAACAGGTCGCAGTCCGGCAGGCGCGGCTCGCCGCGCGCGGCCGAGGCAGCGCGCAGCGCCAGCAGCTCGGCATGCGCGGTCGGATCGGCCAGTTCCTCGACCCGGTTGCCGGCACGCGCGAGTACCGCGCCGGCGGCATCCGTCACCACCGCCCCGACCGGCACCTCGCCGCGCGCGGCCGCCGCCCGCGCCTCGTCGAGCGCCAGCGCCATGGGGGAGAAACGCCGCTCCATCCGCGCTACATCACCCGGATGACGCGAAGGGACAACCGATGAAGCGCGCCGGCACCGGCACGGGCGAGCGGATCGCCAAGTGGCTCGCCCATGCCGGCATCGCCAGCCGGCGCGACGCCGAGAAGATGATCGCCGAGGGCCGCGTGGCGGTGAACGGCCGCCGGCTCGCTGATCCGGCGGTACTGGTCGAGCCGGGCGACGCGGTGACGGTGGACAAGGTGCCCGTCGAGCCGCCCGGCCGGGCGCGGCTGTTCCGCTACCACAAGCCGCGCGGCCTGCTGGTCACGGCGCGCGATCCGCAGGGCCGTCCGACCGTGTTCGAGCGCCTGCCGCCCGAGCTGCCGCGCGTGGTGTCGGTCGGGCGGCTCGATCTGAACAGCGAGGGGCTGCTGCTGCTCACCACCGACGGCGAGCTCGCGCGCAGGCTCGAACTGCCGGAGAACGGCTGGCTTCGGCGCTACCGCGTGCGCGTGCACGGCCACCCCGATCCGAAGGCGCTCGCCGCGCTGGCGGCGGGCAGCACGATCGACGGCGTGCGCTACGGGCCGATCGAAGCCGGGCTCGATGCGATCAAGGGCGACAATGCCTGGCTCACGGTGTCGCTGCGCGAGGGCAAGAACCGCGAGGTGCGCCGTGTGATGGAACATCTCGGCCTGCCGGTGCTGCGGCTGCTGCGCGTCTCCTACGGCCCCTTCGTGCTGGGGAAGCTGCCGCGCGGCGCGGTCGAGGAGGTGCCGGCCAAGGTGCTGCGCGAGCAGCTCGGGCTGGCCGCACCGAAACGTGCGCGCGGATGCGGGTGATCGCCGGCGCCTGGCGCGGCAAACGGCTCGCAGCTCCGCCCGGTACCGCGACTCGCCCGACCGCCGATCGGGCGCGCCAGACGGTGTTCGACGTGCTCTGGCACGCGCGCTGGGCGGGGCGGGGCGTGATCGAGGCGGCCCGCGTGCTCGATGCCTTCGCGGGCTCGGGCGCGATGGGGATCGAGGCGCTGTCGCGCGGCGCGGCCGAGGCGACGTTCCTGGAGACCGATCCGGCGGCGCTGGCCGCGATCCGGGCCAATCTGCGCGCCTGCCGTGCCGAGGCGCGCGGCCGCGTGGTCGGTGCCGATGCGACCGCCCCGCCACCGGCGCCCGCACCCTGTGGGCTCGTGTTCCTCGATCCGCCGTATGGCAAGGGACTGGTGACGGCGGCGCTTGCGGCGCTCGACAAAGCGGGCTGGATCGACCGGGAGGTCGTGGTGGTCGCCGAACTTGGCGCGGACGAGACCCTTGCCTGCCCTGCCGGCTTCACGGTCGAGGACGAACGTGTGATCGGTGCGGCACGCGTCGCGATGCTGCGGCGAGGGCGGTCAATGGAACGGTAACCGCTTGCCGGGAAGCCCGGGGCATGGGCGATGCGCTTGCCTTCGAAGTGATGATCTGGGCGCCGATCGCCACCCGGCATGGCGGCAAGGGACGGTGGTTCCTGGTCGGCATGCATGACTCGGTGATCGACGCGGCGCTGCAGTTCAGCGAGCTGGTCGAGGAGTTCCCCAGTCATGCCGTGGTCGTGAGGCTGGTCGAATCGGTGCTCAACCGCGAGACGGGGCGCTACCGTGACAGGATCATCCCCGCGCGCGGGCGGATGCCGGGGATCGACCGGCGCAACATGCGTCAGCTCGACGCCGAGACGCGGCGCATGCTCGCCCGGGCCTTTGCGGTTGCGAAGGAGCACCAGGGCGAGATCGCGCTGCGGGCACGCCAGGAGGCGCAGGCTGGTCGGCGGCGGGTCGGCCGCGCCCTGGTGCTGGTCTCCTGTCTTGCCGCGGCCCTCGCGGTTGCCGCCGTCATGCCGGATCTCTGACGCGACGCCGGCGTTTACCTGATCGTAACGGTGATGGCCGGCTCTGGCCGGATGGCGGATCGGGTCTTCGAGATCCTGCTGCACGCCGAGACCTCCTCGCGCTTCGGCAGGCGCGCGCGGTGGTATCCCGCCGACGCCCCCAGCGACCGGCGCGAGGGCGAGCGGATCTTCACCGAACTCTGCGAGCGCTATCCGCAGCCGGGCATCTCGGTGGCACTCGTGCTGTCGGAACTGGATCGCGAGAGCGGGCTCTACCATGACCGGGTGGCGCAGAGCCGCGGCGGCGTGCCGCTGATCAAGCGGGCCGAGGTCAGGCGGCTGACCGAGGAGGCGAGGCGCGAGATCGCGCGCGCCCATCCGTCGGCGCCGGACGGCAAGGACATCGAGCTCGGCCGCGGTCCGGCCGCGCTCGTCGCGTCATCGGGATCGCCCTGGCCGTGGATCGCGCTCGTCTGCTTCGGCATGGCGATCTTCGCCGCGCTGCGCGGCGGGCTTTGAGCCCGCGCGCAGCCCCGTCCCGTCGGCCGAGAAGCCGCGGCAGAGCGCGTCCGCCATCGTCCCGACCAGGGCCTCGCGCGGGCTCCAGGGGAAGTCGGGCTTGGTGATGAGCAGCGCGACCAGGCCGTGGCCCGCCGCCCAGAGCGCCTCGGCCACGACCTGCGGCTCGGCGGGGCGGAACACGCCGCGCTCGATCAGCCGCGCGACCTCCGCCTGGAGGGCCTGGAAGGTGGCCTGCCCGGACGGCGCCGCCGGCACGCCCGGCGGGCCGGGCCGGTGTCCGGCCACGCCGGTGATCGGCGTCATGAAGATCACCCGGTACTCGTCGGGGTGGCCGAGCCCCCAGTCGAGATAGGCCGTCATCACCGCGTGCAGCCGCGCGCGCGGATCGGGATTGCCCTCGGCCCGGATGAGGGCCGCGCGGAACGCCGCGAGCAGGCCGTGGAACAGCGCGTCCGCGACCGCCGCCATCAGGCTCACCCGGTCGGGGAAGTAGAGATACAGCGCGGCCGCCGAGACGCCGGCCAGCCGCGCCACCCGGCGCATGGTCAGCGCCTCGAACCCCTGGCGCAGCACGATCCGCTTGGCCGCCGCCACCACCTGGCGGCGGCGGTCCTCGGCACTGCGCCGGCGCGGCTTCGCTGCCCGCGCTCTCGTCGCCTTCCCCGGCATCGCGACTCCGTGACCTGAACGCCGTTCAGCCTAGCGGTTGCGGGGACAGGCGCAAGCCGGTATATGAACAGCGTTCATCTGAACGCTGTTCAGGAGAGGCCGCGATGATCCGCATCGCCCTGCGCATGCTGACCGGCGACACGGCGAAGTATGTCGGCCTCGTCTGCGGCGTCGCCTTCGCGGTGATGCTGATGGCGCAGCAGGCCTCGATCTTCGTCGGGCTCATGCTGCGCACCGCCGCCCAGGTGATCGACGTGGTGGACGCCGATCTCTGGGTGATGGACCCGCGCGTCATCTATGTCGAGGAGATCGAGCCGCTGCCCGAGAGCGCGCTCTGGCGCGTGCGTGGCGTCGCGGGCGTCGACTGGGCGACACCGTTCTTCAAGGGATTGACGGTCGCGCGCGCGCCGGACGGCCGGCTGCAGCAGGTGTTCGTGCTCGGCGTGGATGACGCCTCGCTCGCGGGCGGCCCGCCGGTCATGCTCCAGGGTTCGGTCGAGGATCTCCGCCGTCCCGGCGCGATCGTGATCGACCGCGTCGGCGCGCTGTTCATCTGGCCGGGCGAGGAGCCCGCTCCCGGCAAGGTGCTGGAGATGGCCGACCGGCGCGCCACCGTCGTCGGCATCGCCGAGGCGTCCGCGCCCTTCACCACCTTCCCGGTGATCTACACCCGCTACGCCGAGGCGCTGCGCTTCGCGCCCCCGCCGCGCAAGCCGCTCTCCTACATCCTGGTGCGCGCGCAGGCCGGCGAGGACATCGACGCGCTCGCCGAACGCATCTCCGCCGAGACGGGGCTGCTCGCGCTGCGCTGGCAGGACTTCGCCTGGCGCACCATCCGCTACTACCTGACGCGCACCGGCATCCCGATCAATTTCGGCATCACGGTGGCGCTCGGCTTCATCGTCGGCGCCGCCGTGGTCGGCCAGACCTTCATGATCTTCGTGCTGGAGAACCTGCGCCAGTTCGGCGCGCTCAAGGCGATGGGCGTGTCGAACGGGACGCTGCTCCGCATGGTGCTGGCCCAGGCGGGCGCGGTCGCGGCGATCGGCTACGGCCTCGGCATCGGGCTCGCCGCGGTGTTCTTCGAGGTCACGGGCCGGTTCAACGTCGACCTGCGCGGCTTCTTCCTGCCTTGGTGGGTCGCCGCGATCGTCGCCTTCGCGGTCGTGCTGATCATCCTCGTCGCCTCGGTCTTCTCGATCCGCAAGGCGCTCACCCTCGATCCGGCGGTGGTGTTCAAGTGAGCGCGGTCGTCACCGCGCGCGGCGTGGCCAAGGACTTCCCGTCCGGCGACGGCACGATCCGCGTGCTGCACGGCATCGATCTCAGCGTCCGGTCGGGCGAGATGCTGCTGCTGGTCGGGCCGTCGGGCTGCGGCAAGACCACGCTGATCTCGATCCTCGCCGGCATCCTTTCGGCGACCGAGGGCGCGATCGAGGTGCTGGGCCAGGACGTGCGCCACCTCAAGCCCCCCGCGGCCGCGCGGTTCCGGCGCGAGACGGTCGGCTTCATCTTCCAGCAGTACAACCTGCTGCCGAGCCTGACGGCGGCCGAGAACGCCGCGATCCCGCTGGTGATCCGCGGCGAGCGGCTCGATCGCGCGGCGAGGAAGGCGCGCGTCGTGCTCGACGGCCTCGGCATGGGCGCGCATGCCGACAAGCTGCCGAAGCACCTCTCGGGCGGACAGATGCAGCGCGTGGCGATCGCGCGCGCGCTGGTGCACGACCCGCCCTTCATCGTCTGCGACGAGCCCACCGCGGCGCTGGATGCCGCCTCGGGCCACGAGGCGATGCGCCAGTTGCGCGAGAGCGCGGTGCGCCCCGGCCGCGCGGTCGTGGTCGTGACGCATGATCCGCGCGTCTACGGCTTCGCCGACCGCATCGCGCGGATGGAGGATGGTCGGATCGTCGAACTCGCCGAGGACGCGGCCGCGATCCGCCGCATGACGGAGCACTGAGATGGCCCGACGCAGCCCGTTCCGCTTCGCCCTGCCCCTGCTGGCGCTGGCCGGCTTCGGGTTCGCCGCCTGGTCGATCGCCTCGCAGCCCGGCACGCCGCCGCGCGCCGAGCCGGCCGCCGCGCCGCCGCGCAACCCGTTCCCGGCGGCGGTGGCCGGGCTCGGCGAGGTCGAGCCCGTCTCGGAAACGATCGCGATCGGCACCGATCTCGCCGGCCTGATCGCCGCCGTGCATGTGCGCCCGGGTGAGCAGGCCGCGGCCGGCGCGGCACTCATCTCGCTCGACGATCGGCGGCTGCGCGCCGCGGTCGCCGAGGTCGAGGCGGCGCTCACCGTCGTGCGCGCGAACCGCGCCGAGGCCGAGGCGAGTCTCGCCAGCGCGGAGGCCGAACGCCGGCGTGCCACGCTTGACGCCGAGCGCTACCGCGCGCTGGTGCGCGGCGAGGTCGCCGCCAGCCGCCAGCGCCTGGAGACCGCGGAGGCCGAGGCGCGCAAGGCCGAGGCCAACGTCGCCCTGGCGCGCGCCCGCATCGCCGCCGCCGCGGCCGCCGCCACGCAGGCCGAGGCTGCGCTCGCGCGGGCGCGCGTCGATCTCGACAAGACCGTGCTGCGCGCGCCGATCGCCGGCACGGTGCTGCGCGTCACTGCGCGCCCGGGCGAGTACGCCCAGCCCGGCTCGGCCGAGCCGCTGATCCTGTTCGGCGACCTCTCGGTGCTGCATGTGCGCGTGCAGGTGGACGAAACCGACGCGCCGCGCCTCAGCGCCGCCGGCAGTTCGGTCGCGTTCCTGCGCGGCGACGGCACCCGCTCGGCCGCGCTCGCCTTCGTGCGCATCGAGCCGCTGGCGCGCCCCAAGCGCTTTCTCTCCAACGCGCCGGGCGAGCGCGTCGATACGCGGGTGGTCGAGGCGATCTACCGGCTCGCGCCCGACGCGCTGCCGGTGCAGGTCGGCCAGATGCTCGACGTGTTCGTCGAGGCGGAGCCTCGCGCGGCGCGCCAGGCGCTGGCGCGCAGCAGCCCCTGACAGCCTATTGACCCGCCCCGGCCCCTCTCCGACAAGAGCGCGACCAGGGAGGACCCAGATGCTCGCACGCCGTTCGCTGCTCGCCGCCGCCGCGCTTGCACCCTTCGCCGTCCAGGCGCAGGACGCGTATTCGTCGCGGCCGATCCGCATCGTCGTCGCCTATCCGCCCGGCGGCTCGAACGATGTGCTCGCCCGCGCGATCGCCCAGCGCCTGTCCGAGCTGTGGAACGGTGCGGCCGTGGTCGTCTAGAACCGCGCCGGCGGGGCGGCGATCATCGGCACCCAGGCGGTCGCCCGAAGCCGCGCCCAGTGGACCAAGCATCGGGGGCGCGTTGATCCGGACCGCCTGGTCTTCCTCGACGAGACCTGGACCAAGACCAACATGGCGCGGCTGGGCGCCGCGCGGGCACCGGCTTAAGGCCAAGGTCCCGCATCGCCGCTGGAAGACCCTGACCTTCCTGGCCGCCTTGCGCCGCGACCGCATCGAGGCGCCTTGGCTCATCGACGGCCCGATCAACGGCGAGCGCTTCCGGCTCCATGTCGAGCAGGTCCTCGCCCCCAGCCTGCGCCCCGGCGACATCGTCGTCATCGACAATCCCGGCAGCCACCGAGGCCGCGCGGTCCGCGCCGCCATTCGCGCCGCCGGCGCCAAGCTCATCTTCCTGCCGAAATACCCC
>CALKJX010000164.1 GCA_937995555.1 uncultured Elioraea sp. | reverse complement strand
TGTCCATGTCGTGCTCGACCAGCAGCATCGCCACGCGCCCCTTCAGCGCGGCGAGGCGCGCGGCCATCTCGGCCGTCTCGGCCGGGCCGAGCCCGGCGGTCGGCTCGTCGAGCAGCAGCGCGCGCGGGCGCATCGCCATCGCCACCGCGAGTTCGAGCTGGCGCTGCTCGCCGTGGCTGAGCAGCCCCGCCGGCACGTGCGCGCGCTCGGCCAGCCCCGCGGTGACGAGGGCCGCATCGGCACGCGCGGCGAGGGTGGCAAGGCTGTCGGCGCGGCGCAGGAAGTGGAACGGCGTGCCGACGCGCGACAGCACCGCCAGCATCACGTTGCGACGGGCGGAGAACTCGCGGCAGAGCTCGGTGATCTGGAAGGTGCGGCCCAGCCCCGCGAGCGCCCGGCGCGAGGGTCGCGCGCGCGTCACGTCGCGGCCGTCGAAGGCGACGGAGCCGCTGTCGGGCAGGACCTCGCCGGCGAGCAGCGCGAGCAGCGTGGACTTGCCCGCGCCGTTCGGGCCGATCACGGCGTGGCACTCGCCGGAGACGAGGTCGAGCGAGACGTCGGCCACCGCCGCAAGAGCGCCGAAGCGCCTGGATAGACGTTCGGCATGCAACAGTGGCTCAGCCATGCGCCGGTGCCCGCGACACCTGGCCCCACAGGCCGCGGCGGAAGAACAGCACGCAGACGAGCAGGATCGGCCCGAGCACCAGCATCCAGTGCTCGGTCACGGCGGAAAGCTCCTCCTCGAGCAGCAGCAGCACGAAGGCGCCGAGCACGGGGCCGAACAGCGTGCCCTGCCCGCCCAGGATCACCATCATGATCAGCTCGCCCGAGCGCTGCCACGACAGCAGATCCGGCGAGACGAAGCCGGCCTGGTTGGCGAGCACCGCCCCGGCAAGCCCCGCCGCCGCACCCGAGATGGTGAAGGCGAGCAGGCGGATGAGGTAGACCTGATAGCCGAGCGCGCGCATCCGCCGCTCGTTCTGGCGCGCGCCCCGGAGCGCGAGGCCGAACCGCGCCTCCATGATCCGTTGCGCGATCAGCAGGAACCCGACCAGCAGCACGAGCGCCAGCCAGTAGAGCGGCTGGTCGCCGTCGAGCGAAAGGTCGAGCAGCCGGTTGCGCGCCGGCAGCATCAGCCCGTCGGTACCGCCGTACTCTGGGATCGCGAGCACGAGGAAATACACCATCTGCGCGAAGGCCAGCGTGATCATGATGAAGTGCACGCCGCGGGTGCGCAGGCTCACCGCGCCGATCAGGAACGCAAGCGCGCCGGCAACGATCGCGGCGGCGGGAAAGGCCAAGAGGGCGTCCGTGCTGCCAGCGATCTCGAACGGCCAGCGCAGCACCGGGGTGCCCTGTCCCGCATGGTGCAGCAGGACGCCGGTGACGTAGGCGCCGGTGCCCAGGAACGCGCCGTGGCCGAAGCTGACCAGCCCGCCATAGCCCAGCACCAGATCCAGCGCCGCGGCCGCGAGCGCGTAGGCCAGCATCCGCGTCAGCACCGGCAGCAGGTAGGAGCGGTCGAGGACGGTGAGCACGAACGGCGCGGCGATGAGCGCGGCCAGGCCGATCTGCGCCGCGATCCAGCCGCGCCGGACATGCCACGGTGCCGGCTCACGCATGGCGCGGGAACAGTCCCTGCGGCCGGATCGCCAGGATCACCGCCATCAGCAGATACACCGCGACCGCACCGAGATTGGCCGCCACCTGGTCCGCCGCCGAGGGGTCCAGCGTGCCGCGCAGCACCGCCGGCAGGACCGCGCGCGACAGCGTATCGACCAGCCCCACCAGCAGGGCGCCGGCCATCGCGCCCCGCACCGAGCCAAGCCCGCCGACCACCACGACGACGAAGGTCAGGATCAGGATCTGCTCGCCCATGCCCACCTGCACCGCGAGCAGCGGTCCGGCCATCATCCCCGCAAGCCCGGCGAGCGCGCCGCCGATCGCGAACACCAGCGCGAACAGCACCTGGATGTTCACGCCCAGCGCCTGGACGATCGCGCGGTGCGTCGTGCCGGCGCGGATCAGCATGCCGAGCCGCGTGCGCGCGATCAGCCACCACAGGAACAGCGCGGCGAAGATGCCGGCGCCGATGATGGCGAGCCGGTAGGCCGGATACGGTACGCCGGGGATGATCTCGATGCTGCCGGCGAGTGCGGCGGGCGTGCCGAGGAAGATCGGCTGCGGCCCCCAGGCGATCTTCACCGATTCGTTGGCGATCAGGATCACCGCGTAGGTGGCCAGCACCTGGTCGAGGTGGTCGCGCGCGTAGAGGCGCCGGATCAGGGTCAGTTCGAGCAGCAGTGCGATCACGGCGCTCGCCGCCACGCCGGCCAGCACGCCGAGCGCGAAGGAGCCGGTGCGGGCGGTGACGGTGGCGCCGGCGAAGGCGCCCAGCATGTAGAGCGAGCCGTGCGCGAGGTTGATCACGTCCATCACGCCGAAGATCAGCGTGAGGCCCGCCGCCATCAGGAACAGCATCACGCCAAGCGTGAGGCCGTTCAGGGTCTGCTCGAGAAGGAGAAGGGAATCCATGAAATGAACTCGGAGGGACTACGCTACCGGGTCCCATCGCGGCAAGCCGCGATGGGGGCCCGGTCCCCCCGCCCCCCCCTGCACAGGGCGTCGCTCCCGTTGGTCGCGACGCGCGCCCCGACCAACGGGAGGGGCGCCCTCCAGGGGGGTTCGGGGGGCCAATGGCCCCCCGGAACTCTTACGTCAGTCTGCACTGCGACGCATACGCGTCCTGATGGTCCTGGAACGCCGTCCCGATCGTGCGGTTAACGATCCGCCCGCGCTCGTCCTTCACCACCTCGCGCATGTAGATGGTCTGGATCGGGTGGTTGTTGTTCCCGAACCGGAACTGCCCGCGCACCGACTGGAAATCGGCCCGCTTCAGCGCCGCCCCGAAGGCCGCCCGATCACCCACCCGTCCGCGCGTCGCCGCGATCGCCGAGCCGATCAGCAGCGCCGCGTCGTAGCCCTGGCTCGCATAGAGGCTCGGCAGCCGCCCATACTCGCGTTCGAAGGTATCGACGAACTGCCGGTTCGCCGGCAGCGGCAGATCGAGCGCCCATTGCGACGAGTTGAAGCAGCCGAGCGCGTCCTCGCCGACCGCGGGCAGCACGTCCTGGTCGAAGCTGAAGCCGGGCCCGTAGAGCGGCACGCGCCCGCGCAGCCCGGCCGCCGCGTACTGCTTGATGAAGTTGATGCCCAGGCCGCCGGGCAGGAAGATGTACACCGCCTCGGGGGCGGCGTTGCGGATCGCCGCCAGCTCGGCTGCGTAGTCGAGCTGATCGAGCCGCGTGTACTGCTCGGCGATCACCTCGCCCTTGAAGAAGCGCTTGAAGCCGGTCAACGCATCGCGTCCGGCCGGATAGTTCGGCGCGAGGATGTAGGCGCGCCGTTTGCCCTGCTGCGACACGTACTGCCCCACCGCCTCGTGCAGGTTGTCGTTCTGCCACGCGACGTTGAAGTAGTTCGCGTTGCAGCCCTCGCCGGCGAGCTGACTCGGCCCGGCATTGGCGCTGATGTAGGTCGCGGTCGGCAGCACCACCGGCGCGACCGCCAGCATCACGTTCGAGAACACGATCCCGGTCAGCACCTGGATGCGGTCGCGCCGCACCATGCGCTCGGCGATCGCGCGGCCGTTCTCGGGGCGCAGCCCGTCATCGGCGATCACGACCTCGACCGGCAGACCGCCGAGCCGACCGCCGGCGTTCTTCACCACCAGGTTGAAGCCGTCGCGGATGTCGTTGCCGAGCGCGGCCCCAGGCCCGGACAGCGTCGTGATCATGCCGATCCGGAGCGGCCCGGACTGCGCCAGCGCCGGCGCGGCGAGCCCCGTCAGCGGCACGGCGGCGGAGGCCGCCAGCACACTCCGTCGTGTCAAATCCATCCGATCCTCCCCTGTTCCCTGTCGACGGCTCATGCCTTGGGCAGGGCCGTGCCGATCATGCAGTCGCGTGACACCAGTTCCGCCAGCCGCGCCTCGTCCCACCCCTCGGTCCCCTCGGGCCGGCGCGGCAGCACGAGATAGCGCAGATCGGCGGTGCTGTCGTGCACCCGAACGGTGATCTCGTCCGGCACGCGCACGCCGAATTCCTCCAGCACCGCGCGCGGCTCGCGCACGGCGCGCGCGCGGTACGCGAAGCTCTTGTACCAGTCGGGCGGAATGCCGAGCAGCGGCTTCGGGTAGCAGCTGCACAGCGTGCAGACGATCATGTTGTGCACGGTGTCGGTGTTCTCGACCACGTGCAGCGGGGTCGCGCCCATCTCGACGCCGAACTCGCGCACCGCCGTGCTGCCGTCGGCGAGCAGCCGCGCCTTGAACGCGGGATCGACCCAGGCGCGCGCGACCACCTTCGCGCCGAGCGCGGGCGTGATCGTGTCCATCCGCTCGACCTGGCGCGCGATCTCGCCCGGGGCGAGCACGCCCGCCTCCTCCAGCAGCTCGCGCAACGCGCGCGCACCGATCGCCGCCCGCGTGGCGAAGGACGGATCATCGGGCGCATGGTCGTGATCGTGGTCGTGCGGACCGTCATGCGGCATGGGCCGGCTCCAGCCAGTGTTCGTAGAGCTCGACGTCCACCGTATCGCCGGGATCGCCTTCATAGCGCTCCCACACCGAACCGAGCGGAAAACGGACGCGATACAGCACCTGCATCGGCAACCCATCCTCGCCGACCGCGAGGCCCTCCGGGTTGCGGAACGGCCCCATCACCTCGGCGACCGTGCCGGTCAACCCGCGCACGTAATGCGGCGTGCGGATGTGCTGCCGGCCGAGACTGATGGCGGGACGCTCGCGCGCCACCCGCACCGTCGCACCGGGGGCGAAGCGCGCGCTCACCGCTTCGCCTCGAGCGCGGCGACGCGCGCGGCGAAGGAGCCGGGCGGGATCACGCCGTCCTTCTCCATGGTCCAGGCGATGCTGGCGAGCCAGCGCTCATAGTAGCTGAGCCTGCGGTAGTCCTCGGCCGGCATCTGCTCGATGCCGAGCCGCAGCTTGTCCGCCGACATCAGCCCCTTCTGGCCGAGCACGGAGCGGATCGCATCCACCTCCTTCTCCCAGGGTGCGAGCGCATGCTCCTCGCGCGGCACGGGGCCGGCGGGATCGCCGCCGATGTCGTGATGGCCTCGATCGGTCTCGCTCATGGCACGAGTCTAGGGTGTAGCGCGCGCGTCGGGCAATGTCAGGCCGCGCGCCCGACATGCGCCAGCATGTCGGACCCCGGCAGGGTGTGGATCGGCGGCGCCTTGGCCAGCGCCTCCAGGTCGGGCAGCGGCCGGCCGCACCCCTGGATTCGCGCGGTCGCCCGCTCGATCGCGGCCGCGGCGGCGAGCAGGAAGGCGTCGCCCCGGCGCGGCCCGACGATCTGCAGGCCGAAGGGCAGGCCGTTCGCGTCCAGCCCGCAAGGCAGGATGATCGCCGGGTGGCCGGTGAGCGTCACCGCATAGGGCAGCGCGAGCCAGTGGTAGTAGGAGCGCAGCTTCACCCCGTCGATCTCCATCGGCGCAAGCTCGGTCCAGGGCCGCGGCTGCACCGTCATGCCCGGCGTGATGATCAGGTCGTGGTCCTGGAAGAAGGCATGGAAACGCCGCGCGATCGCGGTCTGCGCGACATGGGCGCGGGCGTGATCCTCCAGCGTGTAGGCAAGCCCCTCCTCGACATTGGCGATGATGTTCGGGCCGAGCATGTGGCGCCTGGTGCGGTAGGCCGGCAGGTGCTTCGCGAGTACGCCTTCCGCGCGCAGCACGGCGAAGGCGTCGTCGGCGCCGGTCATGTCGGGGGTCGCTTCTGCCACCTGCCCGAACAGGTGCCGGATGCGCCCGATCCGATCGCGGAACAGCCCGCGCACCTCCTGCGAGGTCGGGCAGAAGCCGAAATCCTCGGTCACCGCGACGCGCAAGCCGGCCGGATCGGCCTCCTTCAGCGGATGGAACGATGTCGGATCGACCGGGCAGGCGAGCGGATCGCGCGGATCGTCCGCCGCCATGGCCGAGAGCATCAGCGCGAGATCGGGCACGGTGCGCGCCATCGGACCGAGCACCGAGAGCGGCGTCCAGCCGAGGCCGCGCTTCTCCGACGGCACAAGCCCCGCCGTCGGGCGGTAGCCGACGATGCCGCAATAGGCGGCCGGATTGCGCAGGGAACCACCGGTGTCGGAGCCGGTGGCGATCGGCACCATGCCGGTGGCGAGCGCCGCGGCCGACCCGCCGGAGGAGCCGGCGGCGTTGTGCCTCGGGCTGAAGGGGTTGCCGGTCGGCCCGTAGACGGGATTCACCGAGTTCGCGCCGAGCCCGAACTCCGGCACGTTGGTCTTGCCGAGCACGTTCGCGCCGGCCGCGCGCAGATTGGCCACCATCGCGCAGTCGGCCTCGGGCACGAAGGTCTCGAACTGCCGGCTGCCGTAGGTGGTGCGCAGCCCCTTCGTCTCCTCGAGGTCCTTCACGCCGAGCGGCAGCCCGTGCAGCGGCCCGAGCGCCGCCCCCTGCATCACCGCCTTCTCCGCCGCCTGCGCGGTCTCGCGCGCAGCCTTCTCGTCCATCGCCACGATCGCGTTGATGGCGGGATTCACCGCCTCGATCCGCTTCAGGCAGGCATCGAGCAGATCGACGGGGCTGATCGCCTTGCGCCCGATCAGGCGGCGGAGCTCGATCGCGGTGAGGTCGCAGAGCGCGGTGTCGGTCATGGCGTGTCCCCGAGTTCGTTCCGGTAGAGGTCGAAGGTGGCGCGGTCGAAGCAGGCGAAGGTGACGTCGAGATCGCCCTGCGCGGCGAGGTCCTCGCGCACGGCCGCCACCGCGACGCGCACGGCCCGATCCGCCGGATAACCGTAGATGCCGGTGGAGATCGCCGGGAAGGCGATCGACCGCAGACCGGCTTCGCGCAGCCGGGCCAGGCTCTCGCGGTAGCAGGCGGCGAGCAGGCCGGCCTCCCCTGCCCCGCCGCCATGCCACACCGGCCCGACCGCGTGGATCACGTGGCGCGCCTTCAGCCGGAAGCCGGGCGTGATCACCGCCCCGCCCGTGCGCACGGGTGCCAACGGCCGGCAGGCCTCCCACAGCTCCGGCCCCGCGGCACGGTGGATCGCGCCGCACACCCCGCCGCCCGGCAGCAGATGCTCGTTCGCCGCGTTGACGATCGCGTCGCGGTCGAGCGTGGTGATGTCACCCTGCCAGGCGCGGAGCGGCATTCAGAACCCCATCGCGCAGCCGTCCTTGCGCGGATCGGACCCGGCCGCGAGCGAGCCGTTCTTGTGATCGATCCAGATCGCCTGGCCGCCGCCATGCGGCTTCTCGACCAGCCTCGGCGTGTGGCCCATCCGCGCCAGCCGATCGACCGTGGCGGCGGGAATGCCGCGCTCGACCTGCACCTCGCCAAGGCGGGGGAACAGCCGCGGCGCGTCGATCGCCTGCTGCACGTCCATGCCGTGGTCGAACATGTTGGCGAGGAAACTCGCATGGCCGAAGGGCTGGTAGTGCCCGCCCATCACGCCATAGGGCATCACCGCGCGGCCGTCCTGCATCACCATGCCGGGGATGATCGTGTGCATCGGCCGCTTGCCCGGGGCGATGCAGTTCGGGTGGCCGCGCTGCAGCCGGAACCCGAAGCCGCGGTTGTGCAGCATCACGCCCGATCTCGGCGCCAGGATGCCCGAGCCGAACCCTTCGAACAGCGAGTTGATGAAGCTCGCCGCATTGCCCTCGCCGTCGACCACGCAGAGATACACGGTATCGGCGTGGGCGGGCAGGATCTCGGCCATGCCGGCGGGCGGCAGCTCGCGCATCGCCCGCTCCGGGTCGATCGTGCGCGCGAGTGCGTCGAGATAGCCGGGCGAGAGCAGCCGCGCGACCTCGACCTCCACCTGCGCCGGGTCGGCTAGGAAGGCGTCGCGGTCGCGATAGACGAGCCGCCCGGCCTCGATCGCCGCGTGCCAGCGCTCGGCCGACATCGGCTCGGCCGCGGGCTCCAGCCGGTCGAGCACGCCGAGCAGCATGAGCGCGATCAGTCCCGAGCCGTTCGGCGGGCACTGCACCACGTCGTAGCCGCGGAACGTGCCGCGGATGGGCGTGACGAACTCGGCCGTCGCGTTGGCGAAATCCTCCTCGGTGTGCAGGCCGCCGAGGCTGCGCAGCTTCGCCACCATGTCGGCCGCGATGGGGCCTTCGTAGAACGCTTTCGACCCGTTCTTCGCGATCGCGCGCAGACTGGCCGCAAGCTCGGGCTGACGGAATACCTCGCCCGCCTTCGGGGGCGCGCCGTCGCGCAGGAACTTCGCCCGGCTGTCGGGATCGGCGGCGAGCTTGTCGCGCGCGGACGCCCAGTCCCACGCCGTGCGGTCGTGCACGGGATGGCCTTCCTCGGCCAGCCGGATTGCCGGCTGCAGCAGCTCGTCGAGCCCCTTGCGGCCGTGCGCGGCGAGCAGTGCCTCCCAGGCGCGCACGGCGCCGGGGATGGTGACGGCGTGGGCGCTGCGCGGATCGAGCGCGGTGATGCCCTGGGCCTCGAACCAGTCGATCGTTGCGGCAGCGGGCGCCCTGCCCGAGCCGTTCATCGCGATCACGTCGGGCGAGCCGGCCGGCGCGTAGAGGCAGAAGCAGTCGCCGCCGATGCCGGTGGATTGCGGCTCGACCACGCACAGCACCGCACAGGCCGCCACCGCCGCGTCGAGCGCATTGCCGCCCGCGCGCAGGATGTCGAGCGCGGCCAGGGTCGCGACCGGCATCGAGGTCGCGGCCATGCCGTTGACCCCGCGGGCGGGGCTGCGGCCGGGGAAATGGAAATCGCGCATCATCCTCTCCGTGTCGGCCGCGCTCACAGGCAGGTCATGCCGCCGTCGATCAGCAGGCTGGCACCGTTGATCAGCGCCGCCGCCGGCGAGGCGAGGAATACCGCCGCCCCCATCACATCCTCCACCTGGCCGATGCGGCCGAGCGGGATCGCGCGGATGCTGCGTGCCATCACCTTCTCGTCGCTCAGCAGCCCGACGGTCAGCGGGGTCTCGATGAAGGTCGGGCAGATCGCGTTCACGCGGATGCCGTGCGGGCCGAGCTCCACCGCCATCGCCTTGGTCAGCCCTTCGAGCGCGTGCTTGGTCGCGGTGTAGATCGAGCGGTTCACCCCGGCCACATGGCCGTTCACCGAGGAGAGGTTGATGATGGCGCCCGCCTTGCCGGCCGCGACCATGCCCTTGGCCACCGCATGCGCGACCGTCACGGCGGCGCGGATGTTCAGATCGAGCAGCGCATCGACGGAGGCGTCGTTCAGCTCCAGGAACGGCTCGCGGATGTTGGTGCCGGCGTTGTTCAGCAGCACGTCGAACGGGCCGTGTTCGGCCACCACGCGACGGACGGCGGCGCGGTCGGTCACGTCGAGCGTCACCGCGACCGCCTTGGGCAGGCTGCGTCCGGCGATCGCGTCGACCGTCGCGTCCATCTCGTCCTTGGCGCGCGCGGCCAGCACGACCTCGGCGCCGGCCTCGGCGAAGGCGATCGCGATCGCCCGGCCGAGGCCGCGCGAGGCCCCGGTCACCAGCGCACGCTTGCCGTCCAGCCGGAAGCTGGGCGTGGTCGGAATCCTGGTCTCGGAGGACGAAACGGCCATTGTCGGATGATCTCTCCCCTGACGGCGGGCCGCCGTGATGCCACGGGGCTACCGGGCGGTCCAGCCGCCGTCCACCAGCAGGTGCGTCCCGGTGACCATGCCGGCGGCGGCGGAACAGAGATCGACCACCGAGGCCGCGATCTCCTCGTCGCTGGCGGGCCGGCGCTTCGCGATGCGCGCGAGGATGTCGGCACGATCGTGACGACGCGGATGCCGTGCGGTGCCAGTTCGAGCGCCATCGCCTTGGTCATGCCCTCGACCGCGTGCCTGGTGCCGCAATAGACGGTGCGGTTGGGCCCGCCGACCGCGCAGATCGCGCCATGCACTCGGCGAGCTCGGCCGCGGCCAGCGCCGCGGCGGTCGCGCGGCCGATGCCGCGGCTCGCCCCCGTGACCAGCGCGCGCCTGCCATCGAGGCGGAACCCGCTCGGCCGCCACCCGTCCCTCCCTTCTTCGCTCCCGGCAGGGCACGCGCGGATGCCCCGGCCGTCAAGACAGCACGCGATGCGCGCGCTATGGATAGCGGCGCCGAGCCGGGGAGGAGCGCATGGCCGAGACGATCGCCTGGGAGGATTTCGAGCGGGTGGAAATCCGCGTCGGCACGGTGGTGGATGCGCAGCCGTTCCCCAAGGCGCGCAAGCCGTCGCTCAAGCTC
>CALKJX010000163.1 GCA_937995555.1 uncultured Elioraea sp. | reverse complement strand
GCTGGCCCATCCCTCGGGTGGGCTGCCGAACAGGGCGTGGCCGATGACGTAGAGCGCGCCGACGCCGCCGATCGCACCCATGGCGAGACCGAGCAGGACGGCAAGGCGCAGCGGCAGCAGCGAGAAGTTGAAGGCGAGATTGAGCCAGAGATTGACCAGCCGCTTCAGCGTGTAGTTCGACCCGCCCTGCGCGCGCGGCAGATGCCGCACCTCCAGCGTGCCGATCCGCTGCGTCACCTGCATGATCAACCCATCGACATATGGGAACGGTCCCTCGTAGCGGGTCACGCCATCGATCACGAGCCGGCTCATGCACCGGAAGGAGGAGAGATACAGTCCCTTCGGCTTGTCGATCAGCATGTCGGCGACGCGGTTGGCGAAGCGGCTGCCCAGGTTGCGCCAGGCCGCGTGCCGCTTCTCGGCGTAGCGGGTGTAGACGACGTCGTAGTTGCCGTCGCGACAGTGCAGGAACAGCCGAAGCACCTCCTCCGGCGGGTTCTGGAGGTCGTCGTCCATCGTGATCGCATAGTCGCCGCGCGCGTGGCGCAGCCCGGTCATCACCGCGTTGTGCTCGCCGTAGTTGCGCGCGTGCTCGACATAGGTGATCGGCACGTCGACCGTGCCGACCAGGCGGCGGCACACCGCGTCGCTGTGATCGGGGCTGCCGTCGTTCACCAGCACGATCTCGAGCCCGCCCGGCACATCGAGCCTGGCGAGGGCGTGGACGAGCTCGCCGATAGTGGCGGCACCGTTGTAGACCGGGATGACGACCGACAGCGCCGGTCCGGTCTCCGGCGGGAGGGGGCCTGGGGGGGTGATCTGCAACATCGTGGGTGGTCCCGGCAGGTTCCGTCAGGCACGGCGCGCAACGGCGAGGAGCGAGCCCCCGGCCGGGAAGCGCAGGCCGATGCGGGCCAGCGCCGCTTCCGTGTCCGTAACGGCGCGGAAGATGGCATCGATCGGTGGCGAAAACGCGGCGACGTCAGAGGCGTCCTCGGCGCGGAACCGCCCCAGCACCTTGCGCTGGACCACCATCAGCGGCAGCAGCAAGGAGTTCCAGAACCGAAGGGAGATCGGCAGAAAACCCGCGCTTTCGAGCGTCCGGCGGAGGCCCGCCCGGTTGTAGCGGCGCACGTTGTGCACACGCCGGTCATGTGCCGAGTGCAGCCACCGATGCGCCGGCAGGTTCAGCACCAGCACACCGCCCGGCGCAAGCACGCGGCGAAGCTCTGCGAGGGCCGTCGCCTCGTCCACCAGACGGTGGCAGAGCACATCGCAGGACACCGCTGCGCCGAACCGGGCGTCGGCGAAGGGCAGGGCGGCGATCGAGCCGACCGCGAGCGCGGCCCCCGGCACCTTGCGCCGCGCCCGCTCCACCGCGGCCTCGGCGACATCCACCCCGGCCAGGGCACGGTCGGGGAACGCCTCGGCGAGGCGCCGCAGCAAGCCGCCGGTACCGCAACCTGCGTCCAGCAGGGGCAGGGACAGATCGCCGGGCTCGCGGCGCAGCGTTTCGATGACCCGGCCATGCAGGGCGCGATACCACCACATCGCATCCTCGACGCGATCCATCCGGTCGTATTCGTCGGGCTCCATGCGGCGTACCCCCTGGCCGAGGACGCCTTGTCGCGCTACCGCCTCGGCGCTGGCAAGGGAGGGCGCGATGGGCGAGAACTATCAGGCCTGGGTGGGACGGACCGAGACGGCGGAGGACGTGATCGACCGGCTGCGGCTGGCGGGGTTCGCCGCCACGCTCGACCGGCCGCTCGACGCGCTCGCCTCCGATGGTCGGTTGCCGCCGCTCTGGCACTGGATGTTTTTCCAGCATTGGGTGCCGCAATCGGAGCTCGGGCCGGATGGACACCCGAAGCGGGGCGGGTTCCTGCCGCCGGTGCATCATTTGCCGCGGCGCATGTGGGCTGGCGGGCGCGTGACCTTCCTCGGCCCCCTGTTCGCCGGCGAGACGATCGCGCGGCAGAGCACCATCATGGCGATCCGAGAGAAGGCCGGCTCGACCGGCGCGCTGGTGTTCGTCACGGTGCGCCACGTCGTCTCCGGCCCGCGCGGGATCGCGATCGAGGAGGAGCAGGACATCGTCTATCGCGGACTGCAGGGTGCCGCGGTAAAGGCGGCCGAGCCCCCGCCGCGGCTGCCGGAAGATGCATTCACCGAGACCGTGGTCCCCGATCCGGTGATGCTGTTCCGCTACTCGGCGCTGACCGGCAACGGGCATCGCATCCACTACGACCGGCGCTACGTCACCGAGGTCGAGGGATATCCGGGTCTCATCGTGCATGGGCCGCTCCAGGCGACGCTGATGGCGGGGCTGCTTCTCCGCGCCCGGCCTGGCAAGCGCCTAGCACGGATTGCCTATCGCGGCGTGCGGCCCTTGTTCGACCTCGCCCCCTTCACCGTGGCGGGCGTGGAAACAGGCGGGATGGCGCAGCTCTCGGTGCGCGACGCCGATGGATTCGTCACGATGCAGGCGGAGGGCAGTCTCGCGGCTTGACCCAGGTACCGCACTCCTTATCAATGGCGGCAGGCGACTCTGGCCGCAATCAGGCCGGTTTCCGAGGGAGGACACGATGAGGCTGGGACTGAAGACGACCGCGTTGGCCGCGCTTCTGATGGCCGCGCCGCTGACGCAGGCTGATGCCCAGACGCTGCGCTTCATGACGGGCCCGCAGGGGGGCGTGTGGGTGCCGCTGGGCGGTGCGCTCAAGAACATCTGGGAGACCGCAATTCCGGGCGTGTCGGTGCAGGCCGTGCCGGGCGCGGGTGTTGCAAACGTGCGTGGCATCGACGAGGGCCGTGCCCAGCTCGGCTTCGGCAACTCGATCACGACCGTGGATGGCATTGCCGGCGCTCCGCCGTTCCCGCGCCGGGTGACCAAGGTGTGCAGTCTAGCGACCCTCTACCCGCAATACT
Organism: uncultured Elioraea sp.; assembly: GCA_937995555.1. GTDB lineage: Bacteria > Pseudomonadota > Alphaproteobacteria > Acetobacterales > Acetobacteraceae > Elioraea. The sequence continues at coordinate 19,171 of CALKJX010000163.1, read as the reverse complement.
TCCAGGTGATCGCGCTGGCTGATTCCGGCATCCGCCGCATCGAGGATCTGCGCGGTCGGCAGGTCGCGCTGCAGCCGCGCGGCAACACCGCCGAGGTGGTGACGTCGCAGATCCTCCAGGTCGCGGGGATGACCTACAACGACATCCGCGCGAACTTCCAGGCGTCGTACACCGACGCGGTCGGGCTGATGCGCGACGGCAATGCGCAGGTGTTCACGCTGGGTACGGCGATCCCGGCGAGTTCGGTGATGGACCTCGCCTCGGCCCGTGACATCCACGTCATGGATCTGGCACCCTACATCGAGGGCCTGCGCAAGCTCAACCCGGGTTTCGTCGGCGTGCCGATTCCGGCGGGAACCTATCCCAAGCAGACCCAGACCGTGACGGTGCCGGGCTACTTCACCCACATCATCGCTGCCTGCGACCTGCCTGAGGCGATGATCCACACGATGGTCAAGTCGATGGCCGAGAACGTGGAGGGCATGGCGGCGGTGTTCGGCGGCATTCGCGGGCTGACCCCGAAGGCGATGGCGATGGACATCGGCGTGCCGTTGCACCCGGGCGCGCAGCGCTTCTATCGCGAGACCGGCGCGCTCTGACCGACGGATGAAGGTCTGATCCGATGACATACGCCCGCGGCGTCGGCCTGCTCACTGCCGTCGTCGCGGGGGCGATGTCGCTGTATCACATGTGGACCACCGCCTTCGGCCCGCCGGAGGCGGTGTTCTTTCGCGGCACCCACCTGATCTTCGCCTTTGCGCTGGTGTTCCTCACACACCCGACGCGCAAGCGCGACACGCCCGGGCTCGAGGACTGGATCCTGCTCGTCCTGGCCGTCGGCTCGGTCGCGCACCTGTTCATCAACTACGAGTACGTCGTTTACCGCATCATCTACATCGACGATCCGACGCCGCAGGACACGTTCTGGGGTTGGATGTGCGTCGTTCTGGTGATGGAGGCGGCGCGCCGCGTCATCGGTCTGGCATTGCCGCTGACAGCGTTGGTGTTCCTGCTGCTTGGCGCGACCGTGCTGGAGCAGCCGCTGCCCATCCTGATCGACCAACTCTATCTGACGACCGAGGGCATCTTCGGTTCGACTCTCGGTGTCTCGGCCGGGTTCGTGGTCGTGTTTGTGTTGTTCGGAGCGTTCATGGAACGATCCGGTGTCGGACGGCTGTTCATGGAGTTCGCGCTCGCGCTGACCGGCCGCGCGGCGGGCGGGCCGGGCAAGGTGGCGGTGATCTCATCGAGCCTGTTCGGCTCCGTCTCCGGCTCCGCCGTTGCGAATGTGATGGTCACAGGCCAGGTGACGATTCCGCTGATGAAGCGGACCGGATTCCGGCCGCAATTCGCCGCTGCCGTGGAGGCGGTGGCGAGCACCGGCGGGCAGATCATGCCGCCGATCATGGGTGCGGCCGCGTTCGTGATGGCCGAGTTCCTCCAGGTTCAGTATCTCGAGGTGATCACCTGGGCGCTGCTGCCCGCACTGCTCTTCTATGTGGCGGCGTTCGGGGCGGTGCATTTCGAGGCGAAGCGGACAGGGTTGCGGGGCTTGTCGGGTGACGAGGTGCCCCGCCTCGCGGTCGTGCTGGGCAGCAGCGGGCATCTGTTCATTCCCATCTTCATCATCCTGGGCGGACTGTTCTCGGGCTACTCCGCGCCGCTGTCGGCGCTGGCGGGGACGCTTGCCTGTTTCCCGGTCGCGGCGTTGCGCGCGAACTCGCGCGAGACGGTGACGCTCAGCAACCTCTGGGGCGCGATGGTGGACGGTGCCAAGGGGGCGCTGGCTGTCGCGATGGCGTGTGCCTGCGCGGGCATCGTGATCGCGGTGATCACCATTTCGGGCCTCGGCATCATCTTCACGCAGTTCGTGCTGGCGGCAGCGCAGAACAGCCTGTTGCTCGCGCTGGTGCTGACGATGATCGCCGGCATCATCCTGGGTATGGGGATGCCGACCACGCCGGCCTATATCGTGATGGTGGCTTTGCTGGTGCCGGCCTTGATCCGCCTGGGCGTGGTGCCCCCCGCGGCGCATCTGTTCGCGTTCTATTTCGCGATCCTGTCGGCGATCACCCCGCCTGTGGCCCTGGCCGTGTTCGCCGCGGCGGGACTGGCGAGGAGTGACCAGTGGCAGTCCGGCATCGCGGCGGTCAAGATGGGCGCGGCCGGATTCATCGTGCCCTTCATGTTCGTCTACTCGCCGTCGCTGTTGCTGATCGGCGACTGGATCGATGTCGCGCATGCGTCATTGACGGCCACGGCCGGCTGCCTGCTGCTGGCGGCGGGACTGCATGGCTATCTGCTGACGCGCGCGACCTTGCTTGGGCGTTCGCTGATGGTGGGCGCGGCCGTGACGTTGATCCAGCCGGGCTGGATGACGGACACGATCGGTGCGGCGCTGGTGGGGCTGGTGGTGCTGCTGCAGCTGGCGTCGCGGCGCCGGGCGCGGGCCGAGGTGGCGGCGGACTGAAGGAAGCACCCCGGTCAAGAGTCGGGTCAGGGACCCCGTCCGCTGGCTAAGCCTTCGCTGTCGCGGCGCTTGCTGACGGCGATGCCGACGCGGCCATCATCGCTTCCGGATCCGGGTGCGTGGATGCCCCGAGTGCCCGGGAAGCCGGCTGGGTCCCGCTGCACCAGACGGCATGGGATCAGGCGGTCGCGTGCAGTGCTCACCAAAGGCCCGGCGCGCTCCTGCACGGCGCTGACGGCCGGCTCCGCGAGTTGGGCCACATCCCGCGCCACCGTCGTCAGCCGGCAGGAGGCGAGCGCGGCCGAGGGCGTGTCGTCAAAGCCGATCACCGAGAGGTCCTGCGGGATGCGCAGGCCGAAGGTGGCGCGCGCCGCATCCACCAGGCCGAGCGCCATCCCACCATTGGCGCAGAACGCGGCATCGGGACGGTCGGCCCGCCCCGCAAGGCGAAGCGCAGCGTCCCGCCCGCCGACATAGCTGAACCGGCCCATCTCGCGCGCGGTCAAGGTCAGCCCGTGCGCGGCGAGGCCGGCGGCGAACCCGCGTTCGCGCTCGGTGCTGATGCTCTCCCGCACGCCGATCGACCAGCACGATCGGCGTGCGCGCGGCCGCGGCAGGTCGATCTCGTGCACCGACTGCACGCGGCCCGGTCTGGTCGTGAACACCACCACCCGATCGGCAAGCGCCACCGCCTCGGCTATGTCGTAGATGACGAACACCACCGTCTTGCGGCTCTCCTTCCAGATTGCCGTCAGCCCCGCCTGCATGACGAGCTTGAGCCGCGCGTCCAGCGCACCGAACGGCTCGTCGATCAGCAGCGTCGACGGGTCATGGGCGACCACCTGGGCCAGCGCACCCGCTTGCGCATCACGCCGACGGTCTGGTCTCGGGCACGGGGCGTCCCGCGTCAGCGGTCCGGCGCTGCGGCTCGGTGTCGATGTCGGCGGCACCTTCACCGATTTGGTGCTCGCCGATCCTGCAACCGGCGCGCTCTGGAACGGCGAGGTGCTGACCACGCCCGCCGATCCAGCCGAGGGTGTGCTCGCGGGCATCCATGAGGTGATGCGACTTGCCGGCGTCGCGCCGCGGGCGATCGCGCAGGTGATCCACGGTACCACCCTGGTCGCCAACGCGATCATCGAGCGCAAGGGGGTACGCGCCGGCATCGTCGCCACGGCGGGGTTCCGTGACCTGCTGGTGATGGCGCGCGAATGGCGCTGGGACATCTAAGACCCGAACATCATGCTTGCCGCGTCGCTCGCGCCCCGCTCGCGCTCGGTCGAGGTGACCGAACGGGTCGGCGCCGACGGGGCTGTGCTGACGCCGTTCGACCCCGCGTCGGCGGAGGACGCTGCACGCCGGCTTGCCGGGATGGGCGTCGAGGCGGTGGCAGTGACGTTCCTGCACGCGTTCCGCAATCCGGCGCACGAGCGGGCGATGGCGGAGATCCTCGCACGTCACCTGGCCGATGCGGCGGTCTCTCTCAAGCGAGGCCGCCCCGGCGCTCGGCGAGTACGAGCGTGCGACCACCACGGTTGCCAATGCCTATGTCCAGCCCGTGTTCCGCCGCTATCTCGCGCGCCTCGCCGAGGGGTTGCGCGCGCTCGGGGCAAGCTCGGAACTGCTGCTGGTGCAGTCGGATGGCGGCACGATCCACCAGGCAGCGGCCATGCGATACCCGGTGCGGCTGGTGCAGTCCGGCCCGGCAGGCGGCGCGCAGGCGACCGCGCTCGCCGGGGCGGCGGTCGGTACGCGCGACGTGCTGGCCTTCGACATGGGGGCACCACCGCCAAGGCCTGCCTGATCCCCGGCGGCGAGCCGTCTCGCACCTCCGTCTTCGAGGTCGCGCGCATTGCCCGCTTCCGCCCGGCAGCGGTCTGCAACTGCCGGTGCCGGCGATCGACATGATCGAGATCGGCGCGGGCGGCGGCTCGATCGCGCGTGTGAACCCGCTCGGCGTGATCGAGGTGGGGCCGGAGAGTGCCGCGGCCGATCCGGGTCCCGCCTGCTGCGGCCGCATCGGCACGCAATCGACCGTGAAGGATGCCGATCTGCTGCTCGGGCATCTCGATGCCGAAAGTTTTCTCGGCGGTACGATGCGTCTCGATCATACCGCGGCGGAGGCGGCGATCCGCCACGTCATCGCCGAGCCGCTCGGTCTTTCGGTAATCGACGCCGCGCTCGGCATCCGAGCGATTGTGGACGAAAGCATGGCGCAGGCTGCGGCGATCCCTGCGGTCGAGAAGGGTGTGCGCGTCGCCGACTGCGCCATGGTCGCGATCGGTGGCGCCGGGCCCGTCCATGCCTGCGATGTCGCGCGTCGGCTCGGCATGCGCCGCGTGATCTGCCCGGCGGGCGCGGGAGCAGCCTCGGCCTTCGGCTTCCTCGCCAGCCCCGTCGCCTTCGCTGCCGCGCGGTCGCACATCATGCCGCTCGCCGCCGTCTCCGCGGACGAGGCGGCGGATCTGCTCGACGCGCCCGCCGACGAGGCCCTCGGCCATCTCACGGGCGCGGGTATCGATGGCGACGCGGTCGCGCTCGATCGCTCGGCGGGGCTGCGCTATCGCGGCCAGGGACACGCGATCGAGGTGGTGCTGCCTGATCCGCGTGGAGGCGAGTGGCGCAGGCATACGCAGGCGGCGTTCAAGGCGCGCTACCGGGCGCTCTACCACCGGATCGAGCTCGCGGGCGAGATCGAGATCGTCACATGGCGTGTCGTCGCGCGAGGCCCATGCCCAGAGATGCGTGCATCGTCGTTGGTTGGAACGGCCGATGCCGATGCGGCCAGGGGTACCCGCGCGGTGTTCTGCACCAACGCCCGCAGGCTCCGTGACGCGACCGTGTACGACCGCTATCGTCTCGCGGTGGGCACGCGGATTGCCGGTCCTGCGGTGGTGGAGGAACGCGAGAGCACGGCCGTGATCCCGAAGGGTGCGACCGCCTCGATGGATGGGGTCGGCCATCCGGTGGTCACGCTCGCGGCAGCAGACGGGGAGGAATGACGTGACGGTTCAGGCCAGGACGGCCATCGCTGCACCGACCGCGGCGGATGTGCTGGCGGCTGTCTTCGCCCAGATCGGGGTGAGCCGTATCTTCGGGGTGCCCGGCGGCGGATCGAGCCTCGATCTGATCGAGGCAGCCGCGCGTTCCGGCATTCCGTTCACCCTCGCGCGCCATGAGGGGCCTGCGGCGATGATGGCGACGGCCTGCGCCGAGGTTACCGGCCGGCCAGGTGCGGTCCTGGTCACCAAGGGGCCAGGGCTTGCGAACGCCGCCAACGGCATCGCCAATGCCTCGCTGGAGCGCGCGCCGGTGCTGCTGGTGACGGATGGGTTCACCCCGATCGAGGCCGGCTATGTCACGCACCAGGTGTTCGATCAGGCGGCGTTCATGGCGCCGCTCGTGCGTGGCTATGCCGTGACCAGCGGACCCGATCTTGGGCTCAGGATCGCCGACCTTGTCGCGTCGATGCACGGGCCGTGTCGCGGCCCGGCCGTGCTGGAGATGACCGGCGAGGCGGCGCGGCGCCCGGCCGAGACCGTGACGCTCGGTCCGCTGCCGTCCGCGCCGGCGCCGGATGACGCCACCGTGACCTCAGCAGCGGCGCTGTTGCGCAAGGCGCGGCGCCCGGTGATCGTCGCCGGACTGGAGGCGCGCGAGGCGTCGCGCTCGGTGCGCGCGCTCGCCCGGACGCTCGGCGCGCCGGTGCTGGTCACCTACAAGGCGAAGGGCGTGAGCGCCGATGACGACCCGTTGTTCGCCGGGATCTTCACCGGCGGAGCGGCGGAAGCGCCGCTCGTCGATCAGGCGGATCTGATCCTGCTGGCCGGCGTCGATCCGGTGGAGCTGATCCCGCAGCCCTGGCGCTATCGCGCCCCGGCGATCGATGTCGTGCGGTTCCGTCGTCCGGTGCACTACACCGAGCCTGCCGTGGTGATCGAAGGTGCGATCGCGGCGGGCCTGGACGCTCTGGGGGCGGATGCGCGCGGCAGCGGCTGGAGCCGGACGGAGATTGCGGCGGCACGGGCGGCTTGGCTTGCGGCACTCGCCAATCCCGGCGCGGGCGATCGCGTCGGGCCGGAGCGCGTCGTCACGCTCGCCGCCGAAGCCTGCGCGCGCGCAGGGTTCCATCCGCGCGTGACGGTGGATGCGGGCGCGCACATGTTCAGCGCGACCAGCTTCTGGCCCTGCCGGGAACCCAACGATCTGCTGATCTCGAACGGACTCGCCTCGATGGGCTTCGCGCTGCCGGCAGCAATCGCCGCCGCGTTGGCGGACCCAGAGCGCCGGGCACTTGCCTTCACCGGAGATGGCGGCCTGCTCATGTGTCTCGGAGAACTCGCGACCGCTGCGAGCACCGGTGCGCGGGTTGTCGTAATCGTGTTCAACGACGGCTCGCTGAGCCTGATCGATCTGAAGAAGGGACGGCGCGCGCTGCCGCCGGGCAGCGTCGGCTGGGCGCATCCCGGCTTCGCCGAGGCGGCGCGGGGGATGGGTTGCCTCGGCTTCACCGTCGAGACGGTGGCGGAGTATCGTACCGCTCTCGAGGCAGCACTCGCAGCACCGGGTCCGGCGCTGATCGATGTGCGGATCGATGCCGCGGGCTATCCGGCCCAGCTTGCCGCGGCGCGCGGATGAGCGCGTCGCCGCTGCCCCCCGGCACTTCGGCCCGACTGGGCGCGATCGTGCCGCCCGCCAACCCGGCCGCCGAACCGGAGCTGCACGCGTTGACCGGTCCGTCCGCCGTGCTGCACATCGCCCGCCTGCCCGTGCTGCCGGGCGATCTGCGCGCACGCTGCGAGGGCTACGGTGCGGCCTATCCAGGGGCCGTGCGCGCGTTCGGCGATCTCGATCTCGCCGCGATCGGCATCGCCTTCATGAGCGCGACCTATCGCGATGGTCCGGGGGCGGACGCCGCGCTGTGCGGGCGCCTCTCTGAGCTGGCCGGATGTCCGGTCGCGACCGCGAGCCTCGCCGTGACCGAGGCTCTCCGTTCGCTCGGCGTGCGGCGGATCGCGCTGGTCTCGCCCTATCCCGACTGGCTGACCGAGTGGTCGCGCGGCTATTGGCGGCAGGGCGGATTCGAGCTGGCGGCGCTGACGACGATGGGCGATGTGTTCCGCGCCTATGACGCGAGCGAGGACGAGCTGGCCGAGGCGATTGCCGCCGTTGGCGCCACGGCGGCGGATGCCGTGCTGGTCACCGGCACGGGTGCCTACACGCTCGGCGCGCTGGCGCGCATCGGCGCCGCGCACGAGGGGCGCTACCTCACTTCCAATCTCTGCCTGGCGTGGTGGCTGATGCGCGCGGCGGGGCTGCCGCAGGCGCCTCTGCTCACGGCCCTCAACCACGACCTTGCCGCCCGCTGAAAGCAGCCGGAAATCATGAGAGCATGCCGGACGATCCAGATGCCCCTGACGGCACGGCGATCCTTGCCGATGGGGCGGCCAAGCGCGGCTACACGCTCCCGTATCATCGCATGCTCGCCGCCCACGCGCCCCGGTTGCTGCGCGACTACGACCGTTTCCACGAGAGCCTGACGCTCACGCCCCGCGTGCTGACCTCGCGCGAGCGCGAAACTGTCTGGGCAGGTCTGCTGGCGGCCTCGCGGGAGGTGCAGGGCTTCATCCACATGCGCCGTGCTGTCGCGGCCGGACTCAGCAGCGATGACATCGCCCGCGCCGAGGCGATCGCGGCCGTGACGGAAGGTTCGGGTGTGGTCGATTTCGCCAGGGCGCATTGACCGCGCTGGGCCCTCCCGGATGCGCTGGAGCAGCGCTACCTCGCCGCGTTCGAGGCGGTACGCGCCGCGCTGGAGCCGTCACTCGCGCATCTCGTTGCCGCGACATGCCAAGCGGCGCGCGGCACCGTCAGGGCATCGTGCTGCATCTCGCCGAAGCCTGCGCCGCCGGCACGACGCCTGCGCAGATCTGCGAGGCGTTCTCCTGGCTGCTGCTGCTCTGCGGCGGCAACACGCTGATCGAGGCAGTGGAACACTGGCAGGAAGCGGCGCGCGAGCGGCTGGTTCCACCGCCCTATTGAGGAGCGGCTGCTCCGCACTGCACGGCCTCGTCGAAGCCACCCTGTCCTTGCAGCCGCGCCCAGGCCGCGAAGGCCGGTGATGGCTGCACCGTGCCCGAGCGGATGAGCTCAAGCCAGACGCGCGCTGCCTCGACGAAGCGCGGCACACTGCCCGAGCATCGTCTCTGACAGCGCGGCGAGCAGAGCGTGATGCGGCAGCAGATAGCCGGGCTTTTCCTTCACGGCCTGAACCCGCGCGATCGGCATCTGGTCATCGCTCTCCATGGCGCATTCTCTTGCGCTGCGGCTCCGGCCGGAAGTGGGTCGGATCTTGCGGGAGTGCGCGGGTTTGGCGCGGGGGCGGGCGGGAACCGGTCCCTCGACAGGGGCTCGCGCGGGCGTGTAGCGTCCGGTCTCACAACGAGGGAGGAACCATGTCCGTCGTATCGCGCCTTACCCTCATGGCCGCTGCCCTGCTGTTCGCCGAGGCCACACCCGCCGCTGCGCAGCCGGTACAGCTCAACATGGGCGGGTCGACCACGACGACGCCGTTCTTCGCCTACTATTCGGCGGTCGCCGAGACGGTCAGCCGCAATGACCCCGGCCTGAACGTCACGGTGGTCTCGACGGGCGGCTTCGCCACCAATGTCCGCCAACTCATCTCCGGCCAGCTCCAGTTCGGCGGGGTGTCGCCCGACCTGATCGAGGATGCCGAGGCTGGCAACCCGCCGTTCCGCGACTTCCGCGTGCTATGGTGGGCGGTACCGGCGATCCAGTACATGGTCGTGCGCGCCGACAGTCCGATCCGGACGCTTGCCGACATCTCCGGCCGCTGCTTCCACGCCGGCATGCGCGGCTCGTCCTCCGAGAAGAACATGCTGCGGATCATCCGGACCCTCGGCTACACGCCGCAGCTCTACCCGGCCGATGCGGCGGACGCGATCAACGCGATCCGCACCGGCCGCTGCCTCGGCCAGACCCGCACCGGCGGCCTGAACAACGTCGATGCCAACACCGCAGAACTCGCGCTCACCGTGCCGCTGCGTCCGATCGGCTACACGCCGGACGAGATTGCGAAGATCCGCGCCGCGATCCCGTGGATGAGCTTCCGCGACATGCCTGCCGGTGTGCTCGGCGCCGGGCCGTTCGTGACGCACGAGTTGATGGTCGGCTTTGCCGCCACGACGCGGCTCGATCCGGAGATCGGCTACCGGCTGATGAAGGCGATGTACGCCGGCATCCCGCAGCAGAAGGAGGCGTTCGCGCCGTTCCGCCCGGTCGATCTGGTTGCGCAGACGCTCGGCGTGAAGGGGATGAAGCTGCATGCCGGCACGGTGCGGTTCTTCCGCGAACTCGGCCACACCGTGCCCGACGACATGATCCCGCCCGAGGCGCGCTGAGCCGCGGATGCAGGAGCGCGGCGACCGTGCCTTGCAGGGCGTGGCAGGGCAGCTCGTCGCCGCCCTGACGCTGGCCTTGATCGGCTTCCTGGTGTTCACGGGGATCTTCGGGCAGTGGCCGAACATCCAGCAGCGTTCGGCTGCCGTGTCGATGTTGCTGGCGATCGGCCTGCTGCGCTTTCCCGCGCGCGCGGCCGATCGAGCCGCTGTGCCCTGGTACGACTGGGCTTGTGTGCTGTTTCTTGCCGGCGCGGCCGTGAACCTGCATCTGAAGTTCTGGGACATCATGATGGATCCGATGGCGGCGATCGCGACCGCCGATCTGGTCTCGGGACTGGCCGTCACCGCGATCGCGATCGAGGTCTCGCGCCGGGCGATCGGGTTTTCCTTCGCGGTGCTTGTTTCGCTCGCCCTCGCCTATGCGCTGCTCGGCCCGCACGTGCCCGGACGGTTCGCACATAGCGGGGTGGATTGGCGCTTCCTCGCCGAGCACATCTATCTCTCGACCAGCGGGCTCTGGGGCCCCCTGACGGATGCCTTCGTCTCGCTGATCGCGCTGTTCGCGCTGTTCGGTGCGGTGATGATGGGCACCGGCGCGGGCGCGGCGATGATGGATGTCGCGCGCTATGCCGGCGGGCGGCTGAGCGGTGGAGCGGCGAAGATCGCGGTCGTGTCCTCGGCGATGGTGGGGACGATCACCGGCTCCTCGGTGACGAACGTGGCGATGACCGGGCAGCTCACCATTCCGATGATGATCCGGCTCGGCTATCGCCCGCCGGTCGCCGGCGCGATCGAGGCGACCGCCTCCTCGGGGGGGCAGATCACCCCGCCATTGATGGGTGCGGGGCTGTTCCTGATGGCGGATTTCCTCAGCACCTCGGTCACCTCGATCATGCTCGCCGCCCTGATCCCGGCCGTGCTGTTCTATGTCGGTGTGCTGGCGGCGGTGCATTTCGACGCCCAGCGCGCCGGGATCGGCCGGCTGCCCGAGAGCGAGCTTCCCGATCCGCGTCGGCTGCGCAGCCCGCGCGTCGCCCTGCCGCTCGCCGCCCCTTTCGTCGTGCTGTTCTGGCTGCTCGGCACGGGCAGGCCGGTGGAGTGGGCTGTGCTTGCCGCCACCGGTGTCGTCGCGGTCGCACATGTGCTGGCCGCCCCCGACCTGCGCGCGCTGCCGCGGCGGTTGCGCGAGGTGTTCGATGCCGCGATTGGCGCGGGCCCTGCGCTCGTCACGCTCGGCGCGCTGATCGCCGCGGCTGCGGTGCTGGTCGGGCTGATCGACCTCACCGGCGTGGGCGTGAAGTTCACCGAGGTGATCCTGCGCCTCTCCGACGGCGGGCTCGCGACAACGCTTGTGCTGTCGGCGGCGGTGATGCTGGTGCTCGGCATGGGGATGCCGACCACGGCCGCCTATGTGCTGTCCACCGCCGTGATCGTGGTGGCGTTGCAACGTGTCGGGCTGTCGCCCCTGCAGGCGCACATGTTCGCCTTCTACGTTGCGACCCTGTCCGCGCTGACCCCGCCCGTATGCGCGGCGGTGTTCGTCGCCGCCGGTATCGCCGGTGCGCCGTGGACGGTGACGGCCTGGCACACGGTGCGGCTCGCCTGCATCAAGTATTTGCTGCCGTTCCTGTTCGCGCTGCACCCGCCGTTGCTGATGGAGGGATCGGCGTTGGCCGTGCTGGTGACGCTCAGCTTCGCCGTCCTCGGCACGATTCTGCTCAGTGCGGTCTTCTCGGGCTGGTTCGCCGGCCCACTCGCGCCGTTGCCGCGCGCCGTCCTCGGCTTGGCATCGTCCGCGGTGCTGTTGCCCGAGCCCGTGACCAGCCTGGTCGGCGTGTGCGTTGCCGGCGCCGTTCTGCTGCCGCGCCTGCGCGGCGCAAGGAGAGCCCCCGCCGCATGACCGATCCTGTCGTCTTCCTGCCCGGCCATCTCTGCACCGGCGCGCTCTATGCACCGCAGATCGCCGCCCTCGCGCCGCAGGGAGTGGCGACCCAGGTGGTGATGCTGACCGGTCAGGACACCATGGCGGCGATGGCGGAGGCCGTGCTGGCCCAGGCGCCGCCGCGCTTCGCGCTCTGCGGCCTGTCGATGGGCGGCTATGTCGCCTTCGAGGTGATGCGCCGCGCGCCCGGGCGGGTGACGCGGCTTGCCCTGCTCGACACCTCCGCGCGCCCCGACACGCCGGAGCGCGCAGGCGTGCGCCGTGCCGACATCTCGCTCGTGGAACAGCGCGGGATCGAGGCGCTGCTGCCGGATCTGCCGCGGCGCTGGCTGCATCCCGACCGCCAGACCGATCCCGTCTGGCGCGAGCGCGTGTTCGCCATGGCGCGCGAGGTCGGCGCAGAGGCGCAGCGCCGCCAGGCCTGCGCGATCTTCGGCCGCCATGACGACCGGCGCATCCTGTCCGCGATCGCGGTGCCGACGCTGGTGCTGTGCGGCGCGCAGGACACCGCCACCCCGCCCGAGGTCCATCGCGAGATGGCCGAGGCGATCGTGGGGGCGCGGCTCGCGATCATCGAGCGGTGCGGCCACCTCTCCACGCTCGAGGCGCCGGAAGCCGTGACGGAGGCGCTTGAGATGTGGCTCGGTCTCATATACGGCGCATGAAGGTTTCACCTTCATGCGCCGGGTGTGGTTTCTCGTCTGGCGTGCAGCTGCCACACCAGCCCGTGCGCGATACCTGGAGCACGAAGGTCGAGCCCGTGTGCTTCAGGTATCACAGGATCGCGCGCAGCGAGCGCCGCGCCGCCAGGCAAGCCTCGACGTCGCTGAGCGCGTTGTAGCCATGCGTGCTGATGCGCACGCACCCGCGGCCGTTCCAGACCAGCACACGCCGTTCGGCGAGCCGCCCGGTGACCTCCGCCGCGTTCGGGCTCTCGAAGCAGACCGAGGCGCCGTGATGCGCGGGGTTCGCGGATGTGGTGCTGGTGATGCCGAGCTCGGCGAGACCGGCGAGCAGGGCCGTGGTGCAGCCCTGGATATGGCGCTGCACCGCTGACGGGTCGAAGCCGCGCAGGTAGTCGAGCGCGCTCGCCAGCACATAGATGACCCGTGCGGGGCGCGGGCGCGCTCCAGCTCCGCCTCCTGGGCGTGGCGGCCGACTTCGCCGTTGCTCTTGTCGGTCGCGTAGCGCCGCAGCGCCTCGTCGTGCCGGAGCAGGAACGGGGTTTCGCCGCCCGCGCAGAGATGCGCGATGCCGGGTCCGATGCGGAAATCCGCAGGATCGAACAGCGGCACCGCGGGGGCGCTCACCGCATCAGCCCGCGCTGCTCCATCCAGGCCTGGATGCGGGCCGCGATCGCGTCGCTGTTGCGGTCCATCATCAGCATGTGGCTGGTGCCGGGAATGCCCTCCTTCGGCAGGTCGAGCGTGTCGGCGCGCCCGCCGGCCGCCGTGATCGCCTGTTGCCAGCGCGTGACATTCGCGACCAGCCGTGTCCACAGCGGATGGCCTTCGATGAAGTCGCCCCACACGACGAGATGCGGAACATCCTTCAGCGCCGTCGCATCCGCGCGCGCCGGGTCGGGGGCGCCGGAGGGCTCGATCGCGATCAGCGCCTTGACCTTGTCGGGGGCGGCGAGTGCGGCGTTGAAGCCGAAATTGCCGCCCTGGCTGTGCACCATGATCACGCAGGGGCAGACGCGCTGAACCAGCGCGTTGTACGCCGCCTGGATCGCCGGGTCGGTGGTCACCCAGCGCGGCACGGACTGCTTGCCGAACTGGTCCCAGGCCGCCACGGGAAACTGGGTGGTCGGATAGGCGCGGCGTCGCGCCGGGTCCGGGTTCCAGCCGTCGGCGGGGCCGACACGGAACAGGTGCCAGCCCTCGGCAAGCGACCGGAAGATCGGCGGGGTGGGGAAGATCTCGGGAAAGCGCGCCCAGCCCGAACGGCCACGCTCGACCGCGTCCGAGACGTAGACGTCATGGCCCGCGCGCAGGAACGCCATCTGCCAGCCGGGCCGACCGTCGGGCGTGGTCTCCCAGGTCACGCCGGTCAGCCCGCCGCCATGCCACATCAGCAGCGGATAGCGCGCGCGGGGGTTCGCGAGCCGCACGTACTGGACATACATCTGCTCGACCTGGAACTGCCCGTTCGGGTCGTAGCGGAACGGCGGCGCGCCGGCGGTGAAGGTGATCTCCTGGGTCGGGAGTCCCTCCAGCGTGGCGATCCGTCCGCCGATGTGGAAGCTGCCGATCTCCCGCACTGCGATCTCCTGCGCGGCGGCAGGTGCGGCGAGCAGCAGTGCGAACAGGGCGGTCGCCATTTGGCGCATTGTTCTCTCCCTACCGGTTGGATCAGTGACGCGTTCGGAGCGAGAAGGGGTCAGAGCGGTCGCAGAACGTGGATTGTCACCCCCTTGACATAGGGCTTCACGGCGGCGCGGTAGGCTGTCATGTGCGGCGCGGTGCTGTGCGCCTGCAAGGCCGCCGCATCCCGCCAGCGCTCGACGATCACCACGGTGTCGGGCGGCACGGGGCTCTGGGCGCCGAGCACGCCGGGCTCCTCCACCGTCGCCTTGTAGGCCTCGCAGCCGTCCTCGGCCAGCACGGCGGGGCGGACCTCGGCGAAGGAGCGGCTCCACGGCTCGAACCCGCCCTCGGCGAGCGTCACGGTGGCGATGACATGCAGCATTCGGGATCCCGCGGGGTCAGAGCACGCGGTTGGCGCGCGCCAGCACGGCCTCGAACAGCACCTGCGCGCCGGCGGCGGCGTGCTCGGGAAGGATGCTCTCGGCCTCGTTGTGGCTGAGCCCGTCCTTGCAGGGCACGAAGATCATCGCCGTCGGGATGATGCGTGCGACGGCGCAGGCATCATGGCCGGCGCCGGAGACGATCTCGCGCGCGGGGTAGCCGAGCCGCTCGGCCGCCTCGCGCACCAGCGCGACACAGGCCGGGTCGAAGGGCTGGGCCGGATAGCGGAAGATCCGCGAGAGCGAGAGATCGAGCTTCAGGGCGGCCGCGATCGCGCGCGCCTCGGTCTCGAAACGGCGATCCAGCGCATCGATCACCGCGTCCGATGGGTGGCGGAACTCGGCCGAGAAGGTCACCCTGCCCGGCACCACGTTGCGGCTGTTCGGTTCGACCGCAAGATAGCCGACCGTGCCGCGCCCGTCTTCGCCCTGTTCGCGCATCAGCCGATCGACGAGGTCGATCACCCGCGCCGCGCCAACGAGCGCGTCCCTGCGCCGCGAGGGGGGCGTGGTGCCGGCATGGCTCTCCCAGCCGGTGAGCGCGAGGTCGTACCAGGCCATGGCCTGCGCACCGGTGACGATGCCGATGGTCTTCTCCTCGGCCTCGAGGATCGGGCCCTGCTCGATGTGGAGCTCGAAATAGGCATCGGCCGCGAAGGGGCTGGCCGGCTGGTCGCCCTTGTAGCCGATCTGCTCGAGCGCTTCGCCGACCGTCATCCCCTCGGTGTCGGTGAGCGCATAGGCTTTTTCGAGCGCGATCCCGCCCACCCATACGCCCGAGCCCATCAGGGAGTGGCCGAAGCGGCTGCCCTCCTCGTCGGTCCAGTTGCAGAGGATCAACGGCGCCTCGGTCTCGATCCCCCGCTCGTTCAGGGTGCGGATGACTTCGAGCCCGCCCAGCACGCCGAGCGCGCCGTCGAACTTGCCGCCCGAGGGCTGGCTGTCGAGATGGCTGCCGAACATCACCGGCTTCCGCGTGGCGTCGCGGCCTTCGCGCCGGGCGAACATGTTGCCGATCGCATCGACGCTTACCGTCAGCCCCTCGGCTTCGCAGAGCGCGCGGAACCGGTCGCGCCCCTCCTTGTCGACCCTGGACAGGGTGAGCCGCCGGACCCCGCCCTTCGGCGTGGCGCCGATTCGCGCCATCTCCATCAGGAGTTCCCACAGTCGCTGCTCGTCGATCCGGATATTGCCGGCGATCATACCCATCGTTCGCTCCTTGTCGCTCGGCCCATCTTGCCGGTGCGTGCGGCGGCCGCAACCCTCGGCCGCGCATCGGCCGGTGGGGGGCGGAAAACCCTGCTTCGGGCCTTCCTCTGCCGGCGAACCCTCTGCTAGAGGTTGCAAGCCTCCGCCCACCCGCTCGCGATCGCCCTCCTACCCTTGGGGACCCGCGCCACCGTGAAGCCGCTCCGTTGCCCCCCGCCTCTTGCCCTGGTCGCGCTCGGGTTGGCGCTGTCCGGTTGCCAGATGCTTCAGCGCAGCGAGGCGCCGGTGCAGCGGATCGAGATTCCGCCCTCGGCGGAGGAGATGGCGGCGTTGGCGACCGCCCCGCCGCGGCTGACGCCTACCGGCACGGTGGTGGATTCGCGCGTGCAGCAGCTCGGCGCCGAGCTTGGCGCGCTCAAATCCGCGGTGAACGGCACGGCGCAGGAGTTCCGCACCACGCGCGCCGCGATCGCCGATCTCGCTGCACGCTATCAGACGCTGGTCGCCGGCATCACCGCGCGGCTTCAGGTCGGCACCACGCCGGGCAACCCGGAACTGATCTCATCGTGGAACGAGGCGCAGGGACTGCTCGGCCAGCTTGAGCAGAACGTCGGGCGGCTCTCGGCGCTGTCGACGCGCGCAGCCGCGAATGCCTCGACCGCGAACTTCCTGCAGAATTCGATCCGCTCCGCCTACCGGCTCTCGGGAGGCATCGACCAGGACCACCGCAATCTCGATCTGCTGGAGGATGACACCAACCGCACCATCGTCGCGATCGAGCGCGTGCTGAACGAGATCGCCGACGATGTCAGCCGCCAGTCCGCGACCGTGGCGTCGGAGCGGCGGACCATGGGCAGCTTGGCGCTGTCGATCAACAGCGGGCGGATGTACGGCGCGCCGTTGTCCACCCGGGTCGCCGCCAGGCCGACGGCGCTGCCGGCCCGGCCGGTATCAGCCGCGGCGCAGCGCCGGCCGCTCGTGACCATCCGCTTCGATCGTCCGGACGTCGCCTACCGCCAACCCCTCTACGACGCGGTCTCAGCGGCTCTGGACCGCAATCCGGGGGTGCAGTTCGAGGTGCAGGGCGTTGCCCCTGCGCGAGGCGAGCCGGCCGACCAGGCGCGCGCGGCCAACGATGCGCGCCGCCAGGCCGAGGGCGTCGTGCGCAGCCTTGTCGAGATGGGGCTGCCGTCGGATCGGGTGTCGCTGTCGGCCGCCACCGCGCGCGAGGCTTCGGTCACCGAGGTGCGCGTGTTCGTCCGCTGAGCCGCTTGGCTCAAGTCAGGCCGGCCGCCATGCTCTCGAGCGTCGCGCGATCGAGCACGCGCACATGCGTGGTGTCGTCGAGCGCGATCAGCCTGCGCTTGCGCAAGGCCGTGAAAGTCCGGCTGACGGTCTCGATCGTCAGGCCGAGATAGTCGGCGATGTCGCTGCGGTTCATCGGCAGCGCGATCGGCTCGCCGGGCTCGCCCCGCCGCACCTGACCCTGACCGAGCAGCAGCAGGAACGAGACGAGCTTCTCCTCGGCGTGCTTGCGACCGAGCAGCACGAGTTGTTCCTGTGTCGCCGTGAGCTCGTCGATCGAGAGGTCAAGCAGGCGCTTGTCGATCCGCCCCAGGCGCTCGCGCAGCGCGTCGAGCTTGCGGCGGGCGAAACGGCAGACCCGGGTCTCGGCCAGCGCTTCGGCCGAATAGCCGTACTCGGCGCCGGCTGTCAGGCCGATGAAGTCGCCGGCGAAGCGGAAGCCGAGAATCTGTCGCCGCCCGTCCGCCAGAAGCTTGTAGAGCTTCACCGCGCCGCGGGTGATGTTCATCACGTACTCGGCGGGCTCGCCCTCGCGGAACAGCGTGCCATGCGCCGGCACCTGCGCCTCCGTCAGGATGCGTGTGAGCTCGGCGATCTCCTGCGGCTCGAGTGCGGCGCAGAAATTGCGCTCGCGGACGTCGCAGCCGGCGCAGGGCGCGGGCAATGAGCCCAGTCGCTGCGAGACGACGCGTAGCGCTTCCGGATGGACCATCGCGGCGCTTGGCTCCCGGGCCGTTCGTTGGACGGCGGCCCGGTCGCACCGCGCCGCCTAACCGTCTTATGGAGATGAGAATAGACGTGCGGCGCTGCAATGCACAACCCGAACAGGACGCATTGCGCATCCGCGATGCGGCCGCCATGGTCCGGCCCGTGACCGCGCCGATCGCTGACCGCTTGAGCCTGCGTCTGCGCCCTGGCCATGACCGGCGGCTGCGCGCCGGCCATCCTTGGGTGTTCTCCAACGAGCTCGACTGGTCGCCCGACATGCGCCAGCTCGCTCCGGGGGTGGTCGTCCGCCTGGTGACCGCCGGTGGCCGTCCCGAGGGGGCGTTCATGTTCAACCCACGCAGCCTGATCGCGGCGCGGCGGCTGTCGCGCGACCCGGAGGCCCTGATCGACCGCGACTTCGTCGCCGGGCGCCTGGAGCGCGCCGGTGCCCTGCGCACCCGGCTGTTCGCGACGCCCTACCACCGGCTTTGTCACGCCGAGGGCGACGGACTGCCGGGCTTGGTCATCGACCGCTACGGCGACGTGTTCGTGGTCAGCCACAACACCGCCGGGATGGCGGCGCTGGAGGCGGAGATCCTGGCCGCCGTGACCGGGCTGTACGCCCCCGCGGCCGTGGTGGCGCGCGACGACAGCCCGGCGCGCCCGCTGGAGGGGTTAGCGGAGCGGGTGTCGATGCTGGCCGGGATCTTGCCCGAGCGGGTGGTGGTGGAGGAGGGGGGCGTGACGTTCCCGATCGACCCGCTCGGCGGGCAGAAGACCGGCTGGTTCTACGATCAGCGCTTCAACCGCGACGCCGTGGCAGCCCTGGCGCGTGGCGGTCGGGTGCTGGACGCGTATTGCCACACGGGCGCCTTCGGGCTGCGCTGCGCGGCCGACGGCGCGGCGCACGTGACGCTCGCCGACCGGTCCGAGCCGGCGCTGGCGCTGGCGGCTGAGACCGCGCGCCGGAACGGCTTGGCAGATCGGGTGGACATCGTGCGTGCCGAGGTGTTCGGACTGCTGGAGCGGCTCGCGGGGGAGAGGACGGTCTTCGATCTGGTGGTGTGCGATCCGCCCGCCTTCGCGAAGTCGCGCAAGGACCATGGGCCGGCGCTGAAGGGCTACGAGAAGCTCGCCCGGCTCGCGGCCTCCGTCGTGGCGCCGGGCGGGTTCCTGTTTCTCGCCTCGTGCAGTCATCATGTGAGCGCCGAGGAGTTCGCGACCTGTGTCGCGCGCGGGCTGACGCGGGCGGATCGCGAGGGTCGCGTGGTGCGCGCCGCCGGCGCGGGGCCGGACCATCCGGTGCACCCGCATCTGCCCGAGAGCGCCTATCTGAAGGCCCAGCTCCTCCAGCTCGATTGACCCTG
>CALKJX010000162.1 GCA_937995555.1 uncultured Elioraea sp. | reverse complement strand
AGGATCACCATCAGCATCGCGATCGCGCCGATCCCCGGCACCGCGTGCAGCATCGCCTCCACGACGATGCGCAACCGCGGCATCATGCTGATCAGGCGCAGCACGCGCAGCACGCGTAGCGCCCGCAGCACGGCGAGCGGGCCGGTCGCCGGCAGCCAGGCGATGCCCACGACCAGCAGGTCGAAGACGCCCCACGGATCGCGGAAGAACCGGCCGCGGAACGCATAGATCCGCGCGGCGATCTCGATCGTGAAGATCCAGAGCATGATGCGATCGAGCGCGGTGAGCACGTCGCCGAACGCGGCCATGGCCCGCGCCGAGGTCTCGAGCCCGAGGACGGCGGCATTGGCGATGATCAACGCCATGATCGCGCCCTGAACCCATGGGCGCAGGACGAAGCGCGCGGTTGCGGCGCGCAGCCCCTCCTCGCGCTGATCCTGCGCGGTCAGAACTTCCTGCATCGTGATCCCTCTGCGTCTGGTCCGGCGGGAGATGGGGGACGGGCGCGGCGAAAGGAAGGCCCGTTCAGGGCCGCCCCGCCCGGTGGTAGGGGTGGCCGCGCAGCAGGCTCTCGGCGCGGAAGAGCTGCTCGGCGAGCATCGCGCGCACCAGCAGATGCGGCCAGGTGGCGCGGCCGAAGGCGAGCACGTGCTGCGCCCGCGCGAGCACCGCGGCATCGAGCCCTTCGGCGCCGCCGATCGCGAATGCGACGGTCCTGCCGGCGTCGCGCCAGCGCGTGAGCCGCCGTGCGAAGGCTTCGGTCGTCTCCTCCACGCCGCCGAGGTCGAGCACGACCAGCACCGCCCCATCGGGCACCGCGGCGAGGATCGCCGCCGCCTCGCGCCGCTTGGCCTCGGCCGGCGTGCCGTACGCCTCGGCGATCTCTACCAGTCGCGGCGGCGGTCGCAGCCGCGCGGCGTAACGGTCGAACAGCGCCTGCTCCTCGCTGCCGCGGCCGCGCCCGACCGCGATGACCACGCTCGGCGGGATCAGGCGAAGCGCGCCTCGTCGCCGGGCAGCGTCACGCCCCACATCTTCTCGAGCGCGTACTGGGCGCGCGCCTCGGGGCGGAACAGGTGCACCACCACGTCGCCGGCATCGATCAGCACCCAGTCCGAGGCGCCGAGCCCCTCGGTGCGGATGTTGCGCCGACCGTTGCGCTCGAGCTTCTCGATCAGGTGCTCGGCCATGGCGGTGAGCTGGCGTCCGGCAAGGCCCGAGGCGACCACCATCCGGTCGGCGAAAGCGGCCTTGCCGGCGAGATCGATCACCACGACCTCCTCGGCCTTGTCGTCCTCCAGGCTGGCGACGATCAGCCGCACCAGCCGGTCGGTCGCCCCCTCGGCAGGACGGATGGACGCGGGTTTCCGCGGCCGCCTGCCCGCGAGCGCGTCGCCGGCGGCGCGGGCCGCCCGGATCTCGGTCGCACTCGCCGGGTGCTCGCGGCCCGGCAGCAGCAGCCAGGCGGGAGGCGTCATCCGTGCCAGCGCGCCGGCGCGTGCCGCCGGCACCCGCCAGCGCGCCAGCGCCCGGCTTGCGGTTCCGTGCAACGCCTTGCGGGTCCATCCCGGGCGAGGGAACACGACGATCGGCACCAGCCGGAAGATGCGGCGCCAGCCCTGCCAGCGCGGAATCTGGACTTGGTTATCGGCGCCCATCAGCCACACCAGCCGGGCGCGCCGGAACCGCCGCGTCAGCAGCCCGAGCGTCGCCACCGTGTAGCGCGTGCCCAGCCTCGCCTCCAGATCGGTGGCGACGATGCGCGCATTGCCGTCGGCCACCGCCTCGGCCGAGGCGAGGCGGTCGCCGAACGGGGCCATGCCGTCGTCCGACTTCAGCGGGTTGCCGGGACTGACCAGCAGCCAGACCGCCCGCAGTCCGAGCCGCTTGAGCGCGGTCTCGGCGATGTGCCGGTGACCCTCATGGGCCGGGTTGAAGCTGCCGCCCAGGATGCCGATCCGGCCGCGCCGGCCGTCGCCCCAGCGGGAGATCGCGTTCTGTTGCACGCGCCGCGCGCGCTCAGTTGCAGGCCGGCATCGGGCGACGAAGGGGCGGGACCATCGGGACGGGGGGGAAAGGCAAGGCGGAGCGGCGCATCGGCGCAAGCTTCCCTCGAGTGGATCGAACCCGGACCCTAGCGCGCCCGGGGCGCTGCCGCCAACGATGCAGCACAGGACGTGGCCCTCAGCCGCGCACCTGCCCCGTCCCGAGCACGTGGTAGCGGAAGGTGGTGAGCTGCTCCGGACCGACCGGGCCACGCGCATGGATACGGCCCGTGGCGATGCCGATCTCGGCGCCGAAGCCGAACTCGCCGCCATCGGCGAACTGGGTCGAGGCGTTGACGATGCCGATCGCGCTGTCGATGCCGGCGAGGAACGCGTCGGCCGCCGCCCCGTCCTCGGTGACGATCGCGTCGGTGTGCTCGGAGCCGTGGCGCAGGATGTGCGCCACCGCCCCCTCGACCCCGTCCACCACCGCGACGTTCAGCACGGCATCGAGCCATTCCGTGGCGAAATCGGCCTCGGTCGCCGCCGGCAGGTCGGGGCGGATCGCCCGCGCCCGCGCATCCGCCCGGAAGGCGCAGCCGCGCGCGGCGAGATCGTCGAGGATCGGCGGCAGATGCGTCGCCGCGCAGGCGGCATCGACCAGCAGCGTCTCGGTCGCGCCGCACACGCCTGTGCGCCGGAGCTTGGCGTCCAGCACGATCGCGCGCGCCTTGGCCAGATCGGCGGCGGCGTGGACGAAGGTGTGGCAGCGCCCCTCGGCGTGCGCGAGCACCGGCACGCGCGCCTCCGCCTGCACGCGCTCGACCAGCGACTTGCCGCCGCGCGGCACGATCACGTCGATCAGGCCCGAGCCGGCCAGCATCGCCGCGACGAAGGCGCGGTCCGCGGTCGGCGCGACCTGCACCGCGGCCTCGGGCAGGCCGGCCGCGCGCAGCCCCTCGGCGAAGGCGGCGTGGATCGCGCGCGCCGAGGCCAGGCTTTCCGAGCCGCCGCGCAGGATCACCGCGTTGCCCGACTTGATGGCGATCGCGCCGGCATCGGCGGCGACGTTGGGTCGGCTCTCGAAGATCATGCCGATCACGCCCAGCGGGGTCGCGACCCGGCGGATCTGGAGACCGTTGGGCCGGGTCCACTCGGCGAGCACGCGGCCCACGGGGTCGGGCAGCCCGGCCACCTCCTCCACCCCGCGCGCCATCGCCTCGACGCGCGCCGGCGTCAGCGCGAGCCGGTCGAGGAAGGCGGCCGGGCGGCCGACCGCCCGGGTCGCGGCCACGTCCTGCTCGTTCGCGGCCAGGATCGCCGCTTCGTGCCGGCGGAGCGCCGCGGCGGCAGCCTCGAGTCCCCGCGCCTTGGCGGCCGCGCTTGCCCGCGCGAGCGTGTGCGCGGCCGACCGCGCCGCGGACGCCATGTCGGCGAACAGGCGCTCCGCCTCGGCGACCACGCGAGGTGTCACGACGTTCATCGGCGCAGCCTAGCCGAAGCCCGTCGGGGCGGGAACCGCCGGCGCCGGGCGATGAGAACCGTTGATCCCGACACGACTCTGCCCCACCCTGGTCGCTGCCGCGGACGACAGGCGGCCGGTGCGCGTCTCGGGCCGGTGCCGCGGGACAAGGGGGGTGGGAGATAGAGAGCGTGGCGATCGTCGGGTTCCCCGGCACGGAGCGCACGGCGCGGGGCTGATGCCGCAGGACGCGATCGCCGATCCCCGCTACGCCCGCGCGGCACCCCGCCGCGGCCTGCGTCTTTCCTGGCGCGACCCGACTGTGCGCAGCATCGTCTGGCAGATGGTGATCATCGGCCTCGTCGGCTTCGTGGTCTGGTGGCTGGTGTCCAACACCATGCGCAACCTCGAAGTGCGCCGGATCGCCACCGGTTTCGGCTTCCTCAACCGCGAGGCCGGGCTGCCGATCGCGGAGGCCATGATCCCCTACACCCCGGCCGACACCTACGCGCGCGCGCTGCTGGTCGGGATCCTGAACACGCTGCGCGTGGCGGTGATCGGCATCGTGCTGTCGACCATCCTGGGCACGCTGGTCGGCATCGCGCGCCTGGCGCAGAACTGGCTCCTGGCGAAGCTGGCCGCGATCTATGTCGAGCTGCTGCGCGACCTGCCGCTGCTGCTGCAGTTGCTGTTCTGGTACGCGCTCATGCAGGGCCTGCCGGGACCGCGCCAGGCGGTCAATCCGTTCGGTTCGGTGTTCCTGTCGAATCGCGGCATCAAGTTTCCCTGGATCGCGTGGGAGCCCGCGCACACGGCCGCCCTGCTGGCCCTGCTCGCCGGGATCGCCGCGACGGTGCTGCTCGCACGCCGGTTCACCGCGCAGCAGATGGCGACCGGCACGCGGCCGAAGCTCTGGCCGTGGGGCCTCGCGCTGCTGGTCGGCCTGCCGGCCGCTGTCTGGGTGGTGATGGGCGCGCCGTTCACGATCGACGCGCCGGTGCTGCGCGGGTTCAACTTCCAGGGCGGCGCGACGATCACGCCGGAGTTCGCAGCCCTGCTGCTCGGCCTCGTCCTCTACACGGCGGCCTTCATCGCCGAGATCGTGCGGGCCGGCATCCTTGCGGTGCACACCGGCCAGTGGGAGGCTGCCGGCGCCTTGGGGCTCTCGCGCGGGGAGCAGCTCCGGCTGATCATCCTGCCGCAGGCGTTGCGCGTGATCATCCCGCCGATGACCAGCCAGTACCTGAACATCACCAAGAACTCCTCGCTGGCGGTGGCGATCGGCTACCAGGACATCGTCTCGATCGCGAACACGACGCTGAACCAGACGGGGCAAGCGATCGAGGGAATCGCCATCATCATGGCGGTCTATCTTACGATCAGCCTGTCGATCAGCCTGTTCATGAACTGGTACAACGCGAAGATCGCGCTGAAGGAGCGGTGAGACGATGACGTCGTCGCCGGCCCAGTCCGCGACCATCGGCGCGAACGGCATGCCCGTTCCGGCCGAGGAGCCGCGCCGCCCGCCGGTGCTGTCGGTCGGCCCGCTCGGCTGGCTGCGCGCCAACCTGTTCTCGTCCTGGCTGAACACCGCGGTGACGCTGGTGCTCGCCTATGTCGTCATCTCCTGGGCGCTCGGGCTGATCTCCTGGGGCGTGATCAACGCGGTCTGGGACGTGCCGGGGACAGGCGCGCAGGTCGATACCTCGGCCTGCCGCGCGGTCCGCGGCGAGGGCGCGTGCTGGGCGCTGATCGGCGAGAAGTACCGTTTCATCCTGTTCGGGCTCTACCCGTTCGACGAGCAGTGGCGGCCTGCGCTGGTCGTGGTGATCTTCGTCGCCCTCTACGTCGTCTCGGCGATGCGGCGGTTCTGGAACCGCTGGCTCGGTCTGGTGTGGATGGCCGCGCTGACCGTGATCGGCGTGCTGATGTGGGGTGGGGTGTTCGGGCTCCGCTTCGTCGAGCAGGAGCGCTGGGGCGGGTTGCCGATCACGCTGATCCTCTCGACCTTCGGCATCGCCCTCGCCTTCCCGCTTTCGATCCTGGTCGCGCTGGGGCGGCGGCAGACCTCGATGCCGGCGGTGAAGGCGCTCTGTGTCGTCTACATCGAGCTGATCCGCGGCGTGCCGCTGATCAGCCTGCTGTTCATGGCCTCGGTGATGTTCCCGCTGTTCCTGCCCGAGGGCATGAACATCGACAAGCTGCTCCGCGCGCAGGTCGCGATCATCCTGTTCGCGGCCGCCTATCTCGCCGAAGTCGTGCGCGGCGGGCTGCAGGCGCTGCCCAAGGGCCAGTACGAGGCGGCGGACGCGCTCGGCCTCTCCTACTGGCAGAAGACCGGCTTCATCGTCCTGCCGCAGGCGCTGCGGCTGGTGATCCCGCCGCTGGTGAACACCTTCATCGGCATGTTCAAGGACACCTCGCTGGTGCTGATCATCGGCATCTTCGACCTCTTGAATACCGCCAAGACCTCGATCATCGAGCCCGCCTGGCAGGGCTTCGGGATCGAGGCCTATCTGTTCGTCTCGGCGATCTACTTCGTGTTCTGCTTCGCGATGTCGAAGTACAGCCAGGATCTCGAGGCCGAGTTCAACCGCCACCGCCGGCGCTGAGGCGGAGGGAACGAGTCGGGAGAGGCACGATGCAGCAGGGAACGGCACGAGGGGGCGAGGCGCCGGCGGTACGCAGCGGCGTCGCCGCCGACGCCAAGCCGATGATCGAGCTCATCAACGTCAACAAGTGGTTCGGCGCCCTGCACGTGCTGCGCGACGTGAACCTGAGCGTGTCCGAGCGCGAGCGTGTCGTCGTCTGCGGCCCCTCGGGCTCGGGCAAGTCGACGATGATCCGCTGCATCAACCGGCTCGAGCAGCATCAGGAAGGCCAGATCATCGTCGACGGCATCGAGCTGACCGACGATCTGAAGAACATCGATGCCATTCGCCGCGAGGTCGGCATGGTGTTCCAGTCCTTCAACCTGTTCCCGCACCTGACCATTCTCGAGAACTGCACGCTCGCACCGATCTGGGTGCGCAAGATGCCGAAGAAGGATGCCGAGGAGCTTGCGATGGAGTTCCTCACCCGCGTGCGCATCCCCGAGCAGGCCCAGAAGTATCCGGGTCAGCTCTCGGGCGGTCAGCAGCAGCGCGTGGCGATCGCGCGCGCGCTTTGCATGCGCCCGAAGATCATGCTGTTCGACGAGCCCACCTCGGCGCTCGACCCGGAGATGATCAAGGAGGTGCTCGACGTGATGGTCGAACTCGCGCAGTCGGGCATGACCATGGTGGTGGTGACGCACGAGATGGGCTTCGCGCGCACGGTCGCCGACCGGGTGGTGTTCATGGACCGCGGCGAGGTGGTGGAGGTCGGCGCGCCGAACGAGTTCTTCGCCAACCCGAAGAGCGAGCGGCTGAAGATGTTCCTCAGCCAGATCCTCGGGCACTGAGGCGCAGTGCCGTCAGCGGTCGATCCCGAACAGCCGATCGAGCGACCAGGCGCCCGGCCCTCGCGCCAGCACGA
>CALKJX010000161.1 GCA_937995555.1 uncultured Elioraea sp. | reverse complement strand
TGATCGCGCGCGCACGCAGATCCTCGGGCCGCACGCCGCGCGCGAGCACGCCGGAGGCGCCGCCGCGCTCGCCAGTGCCGAGCACCTGCCCCTCGACGATCGGGATCGCCTGCACCACGCCGGGCACGCGGCGGATGCGCTCGGCCGCCGCGTCGAACTCCGCGAGCGGCCCGGCCGCGCCATAGACGCCGAGATGGCCGTTCAGCCCGAGGATCTTGCCGAGCAGCTCCTGGCGGAAGCCGTTCATGACGCTCATGACGATGATCAGCGTCGCGACTCCGAGCGCGATGCCTGCGAGCGAGAACGCCGCGATCACGCTGACGAAACCTTCCGCCTTGCGCGCGCGCAGATAGCGGAATGCGACCATCCGCTCGAATGGGCCGAACATGGCGCGCGAACGTATCAGCCGAGCAGGCGTTCCAGCACCGCGTCGCGGTCGAGCTCGTGCCGCTCGCCCCCCTTGCGGCGCTTGAGCTCGGCGCGTCCCGCAGCCGCGCCGCGCGGGCCAACGACCACCTGCCAGGGCAGGCCGATCAAGTCCATGTCGGCGAACTTCACCCCGGCCCGCTCCTCGCGGTCGTCATACAGCACCTCGGTGCCGGCACTGCACAGCGCGGCGTAGATGTCGTCGCAGAGCGCATCCGTGCCGGCATCGCCGGGCTTGAGGTTGATCAGCCCGACGCGGAAGGGGGCGACGGTCTCGGGCCAGATGATGCCGGCCTCGTCGTGGCTCGCCTCGATGATCGCGCCGACCAGCCGCGACACGCCGATGCCGTAGCTGCCCATCTCCGGATGGATCGGCTTGCCGTCCGGTCCCTGCACCGTCACCCCCATGGGCTTCGAGTACTTGGTGCCGAAATAGAAGATGTGGCCGACCTCGATGCCGCGCGCCTCGACACGCTGCCCGTCGGCGAGCGCGCCGAATGCGATCGGGTCGTGCTTCTCGTCGGTCGCGGCGTAGAGCGAGGTCCAGGAATCGACGAGCGGTTGCAGGTCGGACTCGTAGTCCACCGCCTCGCCGAGGATGTCGCGCTCGACGAGATCGCGATGCACGAACACCTGGCTCTCGCCGGTCTCGGCCAGGATGATGAACTCGTGGGAGAGATCGCCGCCGATCGGCCCGGTGTCGGCGCGCATCGGAATCGCCTTGAGGCCCATGCGTGCGAACGTGCGCAGGTAGGCGACGAACATCCGGTTGTAGCTCTGTCGTGCGCCGGCCGGGTCGAGATCGAAGGAGTAGCTGTCCTTCATCAGAAACTCACGCCCGCGCATCACCCCGAAGCGCGGCCGCACCTCGTCGCGGAACTTCCACTGGATGTGGT
The DNA here is from genome assembly GCA_937995555.1 of uncultured Elioraea sp. Lineage (GTDB taxonomy): Bacteria > Pseudomonadota > Alphaproteobacteria > Acetobacterales > Acetobacteraceae > Elioraea. The sequence continues at coordinate 2,210 of CALKJX010000161.1, read as the reverse complement.
AGAGCATCAGCGGCAGGTTGCGGTACGACTTCACATAGGCGCGGAAGATGTCGCTGACCATCTCCTCGTTGGTCGGCCCGTACAGCAGTTCGCGCTCGTGGCGGTCGCGGATGCGCAGCATCTCCTTGCCGTAATCCTCGTAGCGCCCGCTCTCCTTCCACAGTTCAGCCGGCTGGATGGTCGGCATCAGCAATTCGTGGCAGCCGGCCGCGTCCTGCTCCTCACGCACGATGCGCGCGATGTTGGTCAGGACGCGGTGGCCGAGCGGCAGCCAGGAATAGATCCCCGCAGCCTGCTGGCGGATCATCCCCGCACGCAGCATCAGCCGGTGCGAGACGATCTGCGCCTCGGCCGGCGTTTCCTTGAGCGTGGGCAGGAAATAGCGAGAGAGGCGCATCGCGTCGCGGCATCCCGGTTGGCGGAAGGGCCGCGCACACTAACGGCGCGGCGGCGTTCCGTCACGCGGGCTCAGCGGCGGCGGGCGGCAGCGCAGGCGGCGGCGAGTCCGGCCGCGGCGTCGGGCGCGATCGGGCGGCCGTTGAACAGCACCGTGCCGTTGGCGATCTCGATGATGCCGAGCGGCAGATCGGCGATCAGATCCGGCGGCAGGCCGAGCCGTTCGCGCAGATCCACGCCGAGATAGATCGCGAACCGCTCCGGCACGATCGGCACGGAAGGATTGAGATCGGCGGGCGCCACGCTTCGCCCCCGCACATCCACGCCCGGCCGATACGCGACGTCGGGCGTGGGGATGTGGCGCTCGAGCCGCCGGCAGTCCCGCTCGCTGATCGTCTGTGTCGCGGCGGGGAGCGTGCCAGCAGCCGCCAGCAAGATCGCTGCGATCAGGGCACGGCGCACGGCATCTTCTTTCGCTTTGCTGCGGTGCAGCGACAAATTTCGTTCGTAAGCCTATGGACGGGCGGTTTACGTTCCGCTAACAAGAAAAGGGCCGCGCGCCTCGCAGCGCACGGCCCAAGTTTAGGGAGGAAACGCCAGTCACACGGCAGGAAGAGGAACAGCCCTCTTCCTGTCGTTGATTTTTGCGCGGGTGTCGTCAGCGGGGCAACAGCAAACGGCGCGCCGACGGCGCTTTTTTCGTCAATTGAAACCGAACTTGCTTGCCAGGTGGGCAGATCGCCCATCCTGTGCACAGCCCTTGGTCGCCCCCTGAGCAGACTCTTGCGCTAGATCAAGAATCCAGACGGAAGCTGATCAAGTCCGACTCCACCACGGCCCAGATGGCGAGCCAGACCACGCCCGAGACCAGCGTGGTCACCAGCACCTTGCGCAACAGCAGCGGCCGTTCCGGCGCGCCGCGGAAATGCGTCTTCTCCTCCGGGTCCGTCACCGGCCGGGTCCAGAACGGCAGCACGGCAAAGAGCACGGTCCACCAGACCAAGGCATAAACGACGAGGCCGGTGAACCAGGTCATCGGCGCCGCCTCACCGCCCGATCCGCATGACATGCACCTCGATGCCAGGCCGCTTCTGCCACAGCGCCCGCCGCAGCAGGCCGCGCAGCGCGCCGCGCGCCGCCTCGGCCACCGCCTCGTCGTCCCGCCGCACCGGTGCGGGCAGCCCGGCGACCGCCGCCATCAGCTCCGCCGCGATCCGCTCGGACGCGCCGTTCGCCACCGGGTCGAACACGCCGGGGCCGGTGATACGCGGCTGACCCAGCAGACGCCCCGCCTCGTCGAGCGCGAGCGAGGCAACCACCATGCCGTGCTCGAGCATGCGCCGCCGCGCCGCCAGAACCTCGCCGCCGATCGGCAGCAGCCGGTCGCCATCCACGGCGAGCTTGCCCGCCGGCGCGCTGTCCACGACCGTCACCGGGCCGGGGCCGAGGCGCAGGATGTCGCCGTCATCGATCACGTGCGGAATCGCGCCGAGCTCGCGGGCGAGCTCGGCATGCTCTGTCATGTGGCGCCATTCGCCATGCACCGGCACGACGTGCCTGGGCCGCACCAGCGCGTACATGCGGCGCAACTCGTCGCGCGCCGGATGGCCGGAGACGTGCACCATGTGATCGCGCTCGGTCATCACGGCGACACCGCGCCGCGCGAACTGGTCCTGTACGCGCAGGATCGCGCGCTCGTTGCCCGGGATCACGCGCGAGGAGTAGATCACCGTGTCGCCCTCGCCGAGCGAGACGTTCGGATGCGTGTCGGCGGCGATGCGCGAGAGCGCCGAGCGCGGTTCGCCCTGGCTGCC
>CALKJX010000160.1 GCA_937995555.1 uncultured Elioraea sp. | reverse complement strand
ATCATGAGCTCCGCTGAGATCTGGCTGAACGAGACGCTGTACCCCGCCTGGGGCCAGCACTTCCGCGTCGTGCGCGAGCTCGCGCGCGTCCGGTCCGCGGTCCAGGACATCGCCGTCGTCGAGACCGAGAGCCATGGCCGCGTGCTGGTGCTCGACGGCGTGATCCAGATCACCGAGGCGGACGAGTTCGTCTACCAGGAGATGATCGCGCACGTGCCGCTGATCGCGCACGGCGATGCGCGGCGCGTGCTGATCATCGGCGCCGGCGACGGCGGCGTGCTGCGCCGCGTGCTGGACCATCGCGGTGTCGAGCGCGCGGTGATGGTCGAGATCGATGGCGAGGTGATCCGTCTGTGCCGCGAGCACATGCCGGCGATCTCGGGCGACGCCTGGAACAATCCGCGCGCCGAGGTGATCGTCGGCGACGGCATCGCCCATGTGCGCGAGGCGGCGGAAGCGAGCTACGACGTCATCATCGTCGACAGCACCGATCCGATCGGCGTCGGTGAGGTACTGTTCACCGACGAGTTCTACGCCAATTGCGCGCGCATCCTGACCCCGCGCGGGCTGGTGGTGAACCAGTGCGGTGTGCCGTTCATGCAGGGCGACGAGCTGCGCGAGACCAGCCTGCGTCGGCGCAAGGTTTTCGCGGATGTGCATGCCTATGTCGCCGCCGTGCCGACCTATGTCGGCGGGTTCATGACCCTCGGCTGGTCGGCGAAACAGACCGGGCTGCGTGATGTCGCCCCGGAGGAACTCGCCCGGCGCGCCGAAGCGGCCGGCATCCTCGGCGCCACGCGCTACTGGACGCCCGCAGTCCACGCCGCCGCCTTCCAGCTCCCGCCCTACATCGCGACGCTGCTGCCCGGCGCCTGAGCCGCCGCGACCAGCGGCGTGCCGAGCGTCTCGAACAGCCGCACCCAGAGGGTCGTGCGCGGCACAAGGCAGGGGATCAGCTGGTGTTCCTCGTGCGTGTGCGGCCCGTCGCCGATCACGCCGAGCCCGTCGAGCGTCGGCACGCCGAGGCAGCCCGTGAAATTGCCGTCGCTGCCGCCGCCGGCCGCGCGCTCGCCGGGGACGGGGAAGGGCATATCGCGCGCGAAAGCGACGGCGTGATCGTAGAGCGCCTGGATCGCCGGGGTCTTGACGTAGGGCGGACGGAACAGCCCGCCCCGCACCTCCAGGCGGACGTCGGGATTGACGGACAACAAGCCGAGCAGACGCCCATGCACCTGGGCCTCGGCCTCCACGGTCGGCACCAGCACGCAGACGCAGGCCTCGCAGCCGAGCGGGACCATGTTCTCGTGGCTGCCGCCCGTGATCGTGCCGACCTTGAGCACGATCGTGCGCGCGTAGTCGGTCGTCGCCTCGATCGCCAGCACTCGATGCGCCATCTCGCGGATCGCGCTGCGGCCCACCTCGTGATAGGCGTCGGCATGCGCGGGCTGCCCGATGGTGCGCAGATGGAAGCGCGAGATCCCATGCCGGGCCAATGTCAGCCGTCCTCCCTGGCCTGACGGTTCCGCGACCAGCACCATCGCGTGGCGAAGCGCCTCGGACTCGATTTGCGCGCGCGAGGATGGGCTGCCGGCCTCCTCGTCCGGGATCACCATCACCGTCACGGGCAGGCGCGGCCGGCGTCCGGTCGCGTGCAGGTGCTTCAAGGCGGCGATCGCGATCGCGTTGCCGCCTTTCATGTCGTAGATGCCCGGGCCGTGGGCGCGCTCGCCCTCGATGCGGAAGGGCAGGGGACCCGCCAGCGTGCCGACCGGGTGCACCGTGTCCATGTGGCCGAGCACCAGCATCCCTGCGCCCCCGGTCTTGCCCGGCACGCGACCGAGCAGGATGTCGCCCAACCCGTCGGTGCCAGGGATGCGCTCGATCGCCGCGCCAAGGCCGCGCAGTTCGGCCTCGGCATGATCCGCCATGCGGTTCACCGCGCCGACATCCTGGGTGGGGCTCTCGATCGCCACCCAGCGCTGCACGTCTTCGAGCAGCGCCTGGCTCGTCAGGTCCCGCATGGCATCCACCCGTTCGTGGCGGACGGCGTGGCCTGCGGCGGGCCCGAAGGCAATCAGCCGCCGACGAAACTCTGCGCCAGACTGCCCGAGACCAGCCGCCAGCCGTCCACCAGCACGAAGAAGATCAGCTTGAACGGCAGCGACACCACGGTCGGCGGCAGCATCATCATGCCCATGCTCATCAGCACCGAGGCGACGACGAGGTCGATCACCAGGAACGGCACGAACAGAAGGAAGCCGATCTCGAAGGCCCGGCGCAGCTCGCCGACCAGGAAGGCCGGCACCAGGGCGCGCCAGGGCGTCAGCGCCGGGGATTCGGGTGGCGGCAGGTCGGCGATGTCGAGGAAGAGCGAGAGGTCCTCCGCCCGCAGATTCGCCACCATGAAGCCGCGGAACGGTTCCGCGGCGAGGCGCATGCCCTCGATCTCGCTGACGCGGCCCTCCGTCATCGGCAGGATGCCGAGCGTCCACGCCTGCTCGAAGGCGGGCTGCATCACGAAGAAAGTGAGGAACAGCGCGAGCCCGATCAGCACCGTGTTGGGCGGCGTGCCCTGCGTGCCGAGCGCGGCGCGCAGCAGCGACAGCACGATGACGATGCGCGCGAAGGCGGTCACCATCACCAGCAGCGAGGGGGCGAGGCTGAGCAGCGCGATCAGCGCGGTGAGCTGAACGATCCGCGTCGCGGCACTGCCGTCGCCGGCGCTGCCGAGATCGACCGTTACCGACTGGGCGAAGGCGACCGACGGCAGCAGCATCAGCAGCGTCGTCAACAAAAGCAGGAGGCAGCGCTTCATCGGCCGGCCTCCGGGCTCTGGCCCAGCAGGCAGACCACCTGGTCGTTCGCGCCGCCCACCAGCAGCACCGCCTCGCGCTCATCGACGCGGGCGATCACCAGCCGGCGCTTGGCATCGACCGCCAGCGTCTCGATCACGGCGAGCCGCCGTCCGGAGCGCGGTCCGGTCCCGAGGCCAGCGCGCTGGGCAAGCTTGCCGACCAGCAGGATGACGGCGATCGTGACTGCGAGTGCGGCGATCGCCCAAGGGATGGATTGGAGCGTCTCGGTCATTGTCCGGCCTTCTGCCGCGACAGGGGAGAGAGTGGATCAGCCGGGGGGCGGGTCGTCCGTCAGCGTCCGTTCGAGGGCGGAGATCTCGTCGCGCAGCCGGCTGAGCGGCCCGATCAGCTCGCGCCCGAGCAGTCGCGGCAGGGCAACCGCGTCGGCGCACAGGTCGCTGACCTCGCGGTCGAGCCCGGCGAGGTCGACCCGCACCCCCGCATCGACTAGGGCGCGCGCCACGGTCACGGTCGAGCGCATCGTCTCGGCGATGAGGCCGATCGTCGCCGCGCGCTCCGTCTCGTCGTTGTCGTCCATCCGCTCCGCTCGCCCTTGGGGGCAGCACCACCGGACCGATGCGTGCCGTCGCGCGCAGACTGCACGAGTCGATTTACGGAATGCTTAAGCCTGCAGGCGCGGCGCTTAACGCGGGGTTCAGCAATCCCGGGCATGGTCGCGCGCGGATTGGCACGACGTGTGCGTCGGCTTGGCGGCGTCATGTCGTCCGGGCGCAGGAGGTGGCGAGATGGATCCCGGCAGGCTCAGCCTGTTCCGACTAGCCGAGCAGCGGCTGGCCTGGCTCGACCGACGCCAGGAGGTGCTGTCGCAGAACATCGCCAATGCCGACACGCCGGGCTACGCGGCGAAAGACCTGCCGGCCTTCGCGCAGGTGCTCGCGCGCACCAGCGTGGTGGCGCCCGCGCGGACCGATCCGCGCCATCTCGCGGGCACGGAGGGGCCGGCGCCGGCGGCGCGCGCGGTGCGCGTGGCGGCCGAGCGCACGCCAGCCAGCAACGCCGTGCAGATCGAGCGCGAGCTCGTGAAGGTCTCCGACACCGAGACGCACCACTCGCTGACCCTCGGCATCTACCGCAAGTATCTCGCCCTGTTCCGCACTGCGCTCGGACGGCAGGGATGACCCGGCAGATCGCAACCCGGTGGAAAGGTTTGCCGGGCAGACTGTGCCGCGTCCGGAGTCGTCCGGCACGGAGGATGTGATGGATCTCTTCAAGGCGCTGCGGCTGTCGGCCGCCGGCATGGACGCCCAGGCGATGCGGCTCAGGATCGTCGCCGAGAACCTGGCCAACCGCGATACCACGGCGAGCACGCCGGAGGGCGAGCCGTACCGCCGCAAGACGATCACCTTCGAGTCACGGTTCAACCGCGCGCTCGGCGTCGAGCAGGTGCATGTGAAGCGGGTCGGTCGCGACGAGAGCGAGTTCGGCACGCGGTTCGAACCCGGTCACCCGGCAGCGGACGAGAACGGCTACGTGAAGGTGCCGAACGTGAACTCGTTCATCGAGATGATGGACATGCGTGAGGCGCAGCGCAGCTACTCGGCCAATCTCAGTGTGCTCGAGGTCACGCGCGGGATGCTGACGCGCGCGATCGAGCTGCTGCGCTAAGGGGGCGGGGGATGAGCGGAATCGGTGCGGCGGCAGCGGCTGCACGCTATGCGAACGCCGCCGCCTCGGCCTTCGGCGACGGGGCGGCTCAGGGCACAGGCGATGCCGCCGGTGGTTTCGGCGAGATGCTCAGCCGCGCGATCCAGGACACCGTCTCCGCCGCGAGGACGGCCGATCGCGTCTCGGCTGCCGCCGTGGCCGGCGAGGGCAACGTGACCGAGGTCGTCACGGCCGTGGCGCGCGCCGAACTTGCGCTGCAGACCACGGTCGCGATCCGCGACCGCGTGATCCAGGCCTATCAGGACGTGATGCGCATGCCGATCTGAGCGCGCTTCGGCGCGCCCAGCGGACGACGGTTTCGCATGGGCATTGTCGGGTGGTCGGCCGATCCGGGCCGCGCCCGCCCCGGGCCCGGCCCAGGAGGGGCAGGCATGAGCGATTCGGATGTGATCGCGCTGATGCGCGACGGGTTGTGGACTGTGCTGCTGGTCGGCGGGCCGCTGATGGGCACGGCGCTGGTGGTCGGCCTGATCGTGTCGCTGTTCCAGGCCCTGACGCAGGTGAACGAGGCTTCGCTGATCTTCGTCCCCAAGCTGCTCGCGGTCGCCGGGGCCGCGGCGCTGACCGCCCCGTTCATCGGCCGTACGCTCGGCGACTTCACGCGGCTGTTGTTCGACCGCATCGTTGCGATCGGCGGGGTCTAGGCCATGCCGATGGAGGCGGGCGGGCTGACGGAACTGCTGCCGGTCTGGACCTTCGCGTTCCTGCTGCTGGTCTGCCGGATCGGCGCGGCGCTGATGCTGCTGCCGGGGATCGGGGAGCAGGAGGTACCGGCACCGGTGAAGATCGGCCTGACGCTCGCGCTTGCGGTCTTGCTGTGGCCCGTGCTCGCACCTGCACTGCCGCCACCCCCCGGGTCACCCGCCGCGGCGGTCGCGCTGATCGCGGGCGAATGCGCGGTCGGACTCTGGATCGGCACGCTCGCGCGCATCGTTGCCCTCGCCCTGCCGATGGCGGCGCAGTATCTCGGCTTCCTGCTCGGACTCTCCAACGCGATCCTGTTCGATCCCTCCTTCGGCGCAAGCGGTACGGCGCTGTCGCGCATGGTGGGCCTGGGCGGGATTGTCGTGCTGTTCGCGACGGGGCTGCACATGCTGCCCATCGCGGCTCTCGCGGGGTCCTATGCCGTGCTGCCGGTGGGCAACGCCTTTCCGGCCGACACGGCGGCCGAGACGGTGGTGATCGCGGTGGCGGCGAGCGTGGCGCTTGCGTTCCAGCTCTCGGGTCCGTTCGTGCTCGCGGCGGTGGTGTTCCAGCTCACGCTCGGCCTGCTGTCGCGGTTGGTGCCGCAAATGCAGGTCTATTTCGTCGCGCTGCCGCTGCAGGTCGCGGGCGGGCTCGCGCTGCTCGCGGTGCTGCTTGCCGGCATGCTCTCGGTCTGGGCGGAGGCCGCGCGCGTCATGCTCGGCGGGCTCCCGGGGCTCTGAGCCGCGATGGCCGAGGACCAGGACCAGAACGGCGAGAAGACAGAGGCTCCGACCCCGCGCCGGATCGAGAAGGCGCGCGAGGAAGGCCAAGTTCCGGTCTCGAAGGATCTCTCGACAGCGGCCGCACTCGCCGGAGCCACGATCGGCGCGGCGATGGTCGGGCCGGATGCCGCCAAGGCCCTCGTCGGGGCGATCACCGTGCTGTACGAGCGGCCTCACGCGGTCGATCCAGCGCTGATGATCGAGGCGCTCTGGCCGACCATCCGCGCCGCCGCCCTGCTGCTGTTTGGGCTTGCCGCCTTCGCCCTGGTGCTCGGCGCGGGCACCACGCTGGCGCAGACGCGGCTGCACCTCTCGGCCAAGCGGGTCGCGCCCAAGATCTCGCGGCTGAGCCCTCTCGCCGGCGCGAAGCGGCTGGTCTCGCCCGACAACCTGATGGAGTTCGTCAAGAGTCTCGCCAAGCTTGCGGTGCTGATCGCTGCCGCGGTCGCGGTGCTGTGGGATGCGCCTTCACGGTTGCTGCACGCGGCCGAGTGGGCGCCCCCGACGCTGCTGTCGGTGCTGGTTGCCGACGCCTTCCGCCTGCTGCTCGCGCTGCTGGCCGCGCTCGCCATGATCGGCGCGCTCGATGTCGGCTGGATGCGCTATCGGCACACCCAACAGCTCAGGATGTCGCGTCAGGACATCCGCGAGGAGATGAAGCAGAGCGAGGGCGATCCGGAGATTCGCGCGCGGCTGCGGCGGATCCGCGCCGAGCGTTCACGCAGCCGCATGCTCGCTGCGGTACCGAAATCGACCGTTGTCATCACGAACCCGACCCATTATGCCGTTGCCCTTGCGTATGACCGCGAGTCCTCGGCCGCGCCGAAGGTCGTTGCCAAAGGCGTGGATCATCTGGCTGCGAAGATCCGAGAAACGGCGGAGGAGCACCGCATTCCCATCGTCGCGAATCCCCCGCTTGCCCGCGCGCTCTATACGGTGGAGCTTGATCGCGAAATCCCGGAGGAGCACTACCAGGCCGTGGCGGAGATCATCGCCTATGTCTGGCGCCTGAAGGGCCAGGTGCAGCCCCATGCCGGCTGAGCCTCAGGCGCGCGGTCCTGCGCTGATCGATCGCCTCGGCGCATCCGAGGGCGAGGCATGGCGCGCGCTGTTCGACCAGGCGCCGACCGGGATCGTCATCGTCGATGCCGAAGGGCGGGTCCTGCTCGCCAACGATGCCGCCCAGGCGCTTGCCGGCCGGGCCGATGATCCGCTGCCGCGCCATGCGGCCGTCACCGAGCTGTTCCACACGGAGGATCGCGAGAAGGTTGCGGCGGAACTGGCGCGCATGGGCGCGGGCCTGGGCGGCCGCAGCGCGGTCGAGCTGCGGCTGGCGGAGCGGCAGGGCGAAGGTGGATTGCCGCTCGGCTGTTCGGTCGCGATGGTGGCGTTCACGCCGGTGATCGAGGAGGGCGGGACGGCGTCCGGCGCGGTGATCCGCCTGACCGACATCACCCGCCATCGGGTGATCGAGACGCAGCTCGCGCAGACCCAGAAGATGCAGGCGGTGGGGCAGCTCGCCGGCGGCATCGCGCACGACTTCAACAATCTGCTGACGGCCATCATCGCCGCGACCGATCTCTGCCTTGGTCGTGACGATCTGCCCGAGCCGCTCCAGGCCGATCTGCTGCACATCCGCCGCAGCGCCGAACGCGGCGCGGCGCTGGTCAAGCAACTGCTCGCGTTCAGCCGCCGGCAGACGCTCCAGCCGCGCATCATCCGCCTCGCCGACGCGATCGAGGATGTTGCCGCCCTGCTGCGTCGGCTGCTCGGACAGCGGGTCGTGCTGGAGCTCGACCTTGAACTGCCGAGCCACATGATCCGCGTCGATCCGGTGCAGTTCGACCAGGTGGTGGTGAACCTCGCCCTGAATGCGCGCGATGCGATGCCACAGGGCGGTCGACTGACCATCCGGACCAGCAACCTCACCCTCTATCGCCCCATGGTGCGCGGCCAGGAGGTGATTCCACCTGGCCGCTATGCCGTCGTGGAGGTCGCCGACACCGGCATCGGCATCGCCGCCGATGACCTGCCGAGGCTGTTCGAGCCGTTCTTCACCACGAAGAAGGAGGCGGGCGGCACCGGGCTCGGCCTCGCGACCGTCTATGGCATCGTGCGCCAGACCGACGGCTTCATCTCGGTCGAGAGCATGCCGGGCGAGGGCACGACCTTCCGCATCTACCTGCCGATCGTTCCGCACGAGCAGGCCGCCCAGCGCGAGCCTGCGCCGGAGGCGGCGGCAGTGTCGCCCGCCGCGCCGGCGCCCGCCCCGGCTGGCAAGATGCCGGACGGTGCGGCGCGGCTCGGCACGGTGCTGCTGGTCGAGGACGAGGACAGCGTGCGGCGTCTCAGCACGCGTGCGCTGGAGAACGCCGGGTGGCGGGTGCTGTCGGCTCCCTCGGGTGAGGCGGCGTTGCAGATGCTCGACGCCGAACCGGTCCCACCCGCGGTGCTCGTTTCGGATGTAGTGATGCCGGGGATGGACGGAACGCAGGTCGTCAGGGCGGTGCGTGCGCGATTTCCGGCGATCCCGGTCGTGCTCGTCTCGGGCTATTCGGAGAGCGCGGCGATGGACGGGCTGCCGGACGATGACCTGCACTTCCTTCCCAAACCGTACACGCTGCGCCAGCTGGTGGCGCAGGTGAACATGATGGCGGGCCCGCAGGCGGCGGGGTGACGCTCGTGCCGACGGGCGGAGGCTGGCCGCCCCGCACGCCGCGAGACTGCGGCGCAGGCGCAGTTCCTCGCGATCGGCTTCCGCTTGCGACACGCGCAGGGCGTCGTCGTCGAGTTCGCCCGAGCGGTGCAGCGCGAGCGGCGCGAGCGGCACCGAGACGGCGATCAGCAGCAGGACGAGTGAGAGGGTCTCCACCGCGCAAGGATCCCAGCCGTGCGTGAGCCGCGTCACGCTCCGGCCAGCGATTCTTGATGCATCGTGCCGAAACCGGCACGGTATGCTGCTGGCATTGCCGGCCGGGACCCCCTCCCCCTCCCAGAGGAGCCAGCCATGCAGGCTGTTCCCGTGCTGGTCGAACTCGCCGAGGCCAAG
>CALKJX010000159.1 GCA_937995555.1 uncultured Elioraea sp. | reverse complement strand
GCGCCGCACTCGACCACCCCGTGGCGACCGCGCTTGCCGCGTCCCTCGCCGGCGAGGGTTTCGCCGCTGCCGTTGCCGCAAGCCCGAGGGCCGCCGGACCTTGCGAGACGGCGGTGCTCGTGCTCGCGCGCCATGCCTCGCCGCGGCGCGTGCGGCGGACGGTCGCACGGCTGCGCGCGGCGATCGGGCGCGCGGTGCCGGTGCTGGTGCTGGCCGAGGGCGGGGCAGGGCCCGCCGTGGCAGCGAGTGCGTCCGGCGCTCGCCATGTCGCTGCGCCCGAGGCGGTCGGGCGCATGGTGCGGACGCTGACACCGGGTTGAGTGGGCAGGGTTTCTCGGCACCCCAGCCCTGCATCCCGCGAGGACCATTTTTCCCTTCACCTCCCGAGGCATAGCGCGTATATGCGCTGCAGACGCAGCAACGCACGTGCCTCTGGCCCCTCGGGGTTTACGCAACGACGTCAAGCGCTCTGGCCAGCCCGGGCTTCGGTTCGGGATCGCTGGTGTGTTCGACCGTTCCGTTAACCTGGGGTGCGTCGCCTGCACAGGCCGCCCCGCTGGAGTTGAAAGGGGAGGCCCGTGCGATGACCCCGAAGATCGCGCGCTTTCTCGAGGATGTGCGTCCCGCGACGCCCTGCCTCGTTCTCGATGTCGACCGCGTGGAGCAGAACTACCGCGCGCTCGCCGACGCGCTGCCGCTCGCGCGCATCTACTACGCCGTGAAGGCCAACCCCGCCCGGCCGGTGCTGGAGCGGCTGGTCGGGCTGGGCTCAGCGTTCGACGCCGCGTCGTGGGAGGAGATCGAGATGGTGCTCGCGGCCGGTGCCGCGGCGTCCGCGATCTCCTACGGCAACACGGTGAAGAAGGAGAGCGCGATCGCGCGCGCCTTCGCCGCCGGCGTGCGGATGTATGCCTTCGACTCCGAGGAGGAGCTGGCCAAGCTCGCGCGCTCGGCGCCGGGTGCGAAGGTGTATTGCCGTCTGCTGGTGGAGAACGCCGGCGCCGACTGGCCGCTCAGCCGCAAGTTCGGCTGCTCGGCCGAGATGGCGGCCGACCTGTTGGTTCGTGCCAAGGCGCTCGGGCTCGACCCCTACGGCCTGTCGTTCCATGTCGGCAGCCAGCAGCGCGACGCGGTGGCCTATGAGGCGGCGATCGCCAAGGTGGGGATGCTGTTCACCGATCTCTCCGAGCGCGGGGTGAATCTGCGCATGGTGAATCTCGGGGGCGGCTTCCCGGTGCGCTACTCGGACGACGTTCCGGGCATAGACCATTTTGCCCATGCGATCATGGGCGCGATGACGCGCGCGTTCGGCAACGCCATTCCCGAGATGGTGGTCGAGCCCGGCCGCTTCATTGTCGGCGATGCCGGCGTCGTGTCGTCCGAGGTCGTGCTGGTGAGCCGCAAGGCGAAGGACGATCCGGTGCGCTGGGTGTATCTCGACATCGGCCGGTTCGGCGGACTGGCCGAGACCGAGGGCGAGAGCATCCGCTACCGGATGAAGACCACGCGCGATGGCGGGCGCACGGGTCCGGTGGCGATCGCGGGTCCGACCTGCGATGGCGCCGACATCCTGTACGAGCGGACCCCTTACCGTCTGCCCTTGGCGTTGCGGGCAGGCGACCGTGTGGACCTCCTCTCGGCGGGCGCCTACACGACCACCTATGCCTCACAGTCGTTCAACGGCTTCCGACCGATGACGGAACATTACATCTGAGGGGGATATTTGAGGGGGGCACGGGCCCCATCGCGGCTTGCCGCGATGGTTTCCCGGTTGCGGCCCCCCTCAATGCTTCCTCGGACCGGTGATGCCGCGCGCTGCGCTGATCCAGTTCGCCCTGGTCGTCGCGATCTCCGGCGCGGCCGCTCCGATGATCGAGGTCGGGCTCGTCGATGCGACGCCCACATGGTTCGCGTTCTGGCGTGCGCCGCTGTCGGCCGCCACCGCGGCGGCGCTGGTCGGGGGGCGCGGTGGCCTCTCGATTCCCGCGCGCGGGGACGTCCCGGTGGTGCTGGCGGTCGGTGTCTGCCAGATCGGCGTGTTCTTCGCGCTGCTGCTGGCGGCGTCGCTCTCCTGGGCGGTGGCGATCGCCGTGCTGCGCGCGACGCCCCAACCGCGCCGCTGGTGATGCTGCCACCGTGGCAGTTCGCGCTCGCGGCGCGCGTGCTGCTGACCGTGGCGGCCGCGCTAGAGCCCGCGGGCGGGGTCGCAGTGACGCGCCACTCGGTCGCGGCATTGGCGTTCCGCGGCGTGTTCGGCGGCCTGCTCGCGACCTGGGCGGCGAACAGCGTCAGCCGGGCCCTGCCGGCGCTGGTGACCTCGATCGGGTTCCTCGGCGTGCCGCCGGTGTCGCTCGCCCTGTCGGCGCTGTTCCTTGGCGAGGCGGTGACGCTGCGGCTGGTGCTGGGCGCCGCCTTGATCCTCGCGGCGCTGCTCGCGCTGGCGATGCGGCGCGCGTTGCCCCCCGCGCCGGCTTCGGGCATCACGGGACGATGACGATCGAGCCTGTCACGCTGGTCGCGACCGAGCAGGGCGACGGCCCGCCCGTCGTGATCCTGCACGGGCTGTTCGGCTCGGCGCAGAACTGGGGCAGCGTGGCGAAGCGGCTCGCGCCAACGCGGCGCGTCATCGTGGCCGATCTGCGCAACCATGGCGCCAGCCCGCATGCCGAGCCGATGGACTACCCCGCGATGGCGGCGGATGTCGCCGCACTGATCGAGGCGCGCGTCGGCACAGGGGCCGCGGTGATCGGCCACTCGATGGGCGGCAAGGTCGCGATGTGGCTGGCGCTGGCCCGACCGACGCTGGTCGAGCGGCTGGTGGTGGTCGACGTCGCGCCGGTAGCGTACCGGCCGACGCTCCAGGCCTATGCCGCGGCGATGCGCGCGGTGCCGCTGCGCCCAGGAATGCGGCGCGCGGACGCCGATGCCGCGCTCGCGCCGACGGTCGCCGATGCCGCCGAGCGCGCGTTCCTGCTGCAGAACCTGCGCATCGGCCCCGATGCCCACCCCGAGTGGCGGCTCAACCTCGCCGCGATCGAGGCTGCGGTGCCGACGATCTCGGCCTTTCCCGAACCACCCGACGGCGCGCGCTACGACGGCCCCGCGCTGATCGTGGCGGGCGAACGCTCGGGCTATGTGCGTGCCGAGCACCATGCGCGCATCCTGGAACTGTTCCCGCGTGCGGCCTTCGTGGTCGTGCCTGGGGCAGGGCACTGGGTGCACGCCGAGGCGCCCGATCCGTTCCTGCGCGCGGTCGAGCCGTTCCTGACGATGCCGGAGTGATACCGGCGCAGCATCGTCGGTCCAGCGGACATCGTTCCGACAACCTTGACGCGGATGCGAAACCGGATTCCGGTTTGCGCGTCGGCGGTTCCGTTTTATCTCCGCCGCACCATGCCGGAGGCCCCACCGGGAGGGGCCGGAAACCCGGTCATGCCTGGAGGGACTGACCGATGACGACATTGCCTTTGAACCGACGCGCCTTGCTCGCGGCGGGCGCTGCCGCGGCGACGCTGCCGCTCCCCGTCCGCGCCCAGGAGGGCCAGGTGCGGATCGGCGCGATCCTGTCCGCCTCGGGCGGGCTCGCGGCCTTCGTGCCGCCGATCCGCGCCGGCATCATGCTGGCGCTCGAGGAGATCAACGCCGCGGGCGGGGTGCTGAACGGCCAGCGGCTGACCCTGGTCGAGGCCGACGACCAGACCAATCCGCAGGTCGGCGTGTCGGTGGCCACGCGTCTCGTCCAGGCCGACAACGTGCCGATCATCATCGGGCCGATGGCCTCGGGCATCCTGATCGCGACCGCGAACGCGGTGACGATCCCGGCCGGCGTGCCGATCATCTCGCCCTCGGCGACCGCGCCGGCGATCAGCGCGCTCGCCGACAACGACACGGTGTTCCGCACCGCCGTGCCCGACGGGCTCCAGGGCGCGGTGCTCGGGCGGATCGTGAAGGCGCGCGGCATCGAGCGCGCTGCCGTGATGGCGATCAACAACGACTATGGCCGAGGGCTGGCGGCCGCGTTCCAGGCCGCGTTCGAGCGCCATGGCGGCAGCGTCACCGCGACGCAGAACTTCGAGGAGAACCGCCCGTCCTACCGGGCCGAGCTGCAGACGCTGGCCGGCCGGGGCAACCCGCAGGCCCTGGTGCTGATCGCCTATCCCGGCTCGGGCGGCAACACGATCCTGCGCAACGCGGTCGAGAACGCCTTCTTCCACCGCTTCGTGCTGACCGACGGCATGCGCGACCAGGCGGTGGTGCAGGCGGTCGGCGCGCAGCCGCTCGCCGGCACCTTCGGCACGGCCCCCGGCACGGCCGCGGCACCCGAGCGCCGCGCCGCCTACGAGGCGGCGTTCCGCCGCGCCAATCCGGCGATGGATCCGTCCGGCGCCTTCGTCGCCCAGGCCTACGACGCGGCCTATGTGGCGGCGCTCGCGATCCAGAAGGCCGGCCGCGCCGATCGCGCGGCCATCCGGGCGGCGCTGCGCGAGGTCGCCAACCCGCCGGGTGAGGCGGTCGGCCCCGGCGAGTGGGCCAAGGCGCGCGGGCTGCTCGCCCAGGGCGCGGCGGTCAACTACGAGGGTGCCTCGGGCCCGGTGGACTTCAACGCGGCCGGCGACGCGCAGGGCCGGATCGAGGTCTGGGAGATCCGCGACGGGCGGATCGCCACGGTCGAGAACGTCTCGGCGTGAGCGGCGGCGCGCCGGGCGCCGCCCCACCCGCACTGGCCGTCCGGGGACTGACCAAGCGCTTCGGCGGTTTCGTCGCCCTGGACGGCGTCTCGCTCGACGTGCCGGAGGGCTCGATCACCGGGCTGATCGGGCCCAACGGTGCGGGCAAGACGACGCTGTTCGCCACCGTCGCCGGGTTCCTGCCCCCCGACGGCGGGACGGTCTCTTTGCGCGGGCAGGATGTTACCGCTGCGCCGCCCTGGCGGCTGCACCAGGCGGGGCTGGCGCGCACCATCCAGATCCCCCGCCTGTTCGCCCGCATGACGGTGCTCGAGAACCTGATGGTCGCCGCCCCCGACCAGCCGGGCGAGCGCCTGCCGCTGCCCTGGATCGCGCGGGCGCGGATCGCCCGCGACGAGGCGGCGCTCGGCGAGCGCGCGCTCGCCGTGCTGGCCCGGCTGAACCTCGCTGACCATGCCGAGGCACCGGCGACCGCGCTCTCGGGCGGACAGAAGAAGCTGGTCGAGCTCGGCCGCGCGCTGATGAGCGGTGCCAGCCTGATCCTGCTCGACGAGCCCGCCGCCGGGGTGAACCGCACGCTCCTGCGCGAGATCGCGGCGACGATCGCGCGGCTGAACCGCGAGGACGGGATCACCTTCCTGGTGATCGAACACGATCTCGATCTCGTCGCCGAGCTCTGCGACCCCGTGCACGTGATGGCCGAGGGCCGCGTGATCGCCTCCGGCACGATGGCGGCGGTGCGGGGCGACCCGCAGGTCGCCGAGGCCTATCTCGGCATGGCGATCGAGCCGGTAGAGTGAGATGGCGCTGCTCGAGGCGCGCGGCGTGGTCGGCGGCTATGGCGAGGCCGACATCCTGCACGGGGTCGATCTCGACGCCGACGCCGGCGAGATCGTCGTCATCGTCGGCCCGAACGGCGCGGGCAAGTCGACGCTGATGAAGGCGGTGGCCGGGCTGGTGCGTGTGCGTGCGGGTGCGATCGTGTTCGGGGGCGAACCGATCGCCGATGCGCCGGCGGAGCGGATGATCCAGCGCGGCCTCGCCTACGTGCCGCAGGAGCGCAACGTCTTCCCTTCGCTGACGGTGGAGGAGAACCTGGCGCTGGGCGCCCATGCGCGCCCCGCCGAGACCGGGGCCGGGATGGCGCGCGTGCTGGCGCTGTTTCCCGATCTGGCGGCGAAGCGGCGCGTTGCGGCGGGGCGGCTCTCCGGCGGGCAGCGCCAGATGGTGGCGATCGGCCGCGCGCTGATGCTCAAGCCGCGGCTCATCATGCTGGACGAGCCGAGCGCGGGGCTCAGCCCGAAATTCTGCGCCCTGATCTTCGAGCGCGTGCAGGCGATCGCGCGCGACGGCGTCGCGGTGCTGATGGTCGAGCAGAACGCGCGGCCGGCGCTGGCAATCGCCGATCGCGGCGTGGTACTGGCGATGGGCCGCAACCGTGCCACTGCGCCGGGGCCGGCGCTGCTCGCCGATCCCGCGATCGGCCGGCTGTTCCTCGGCGGTTGAGTGCGGCAATCGTGGAAAGCCTCGCCAACTTCTACCTGATCCCCGGGCTCGTGCTCGGCGCGATCTATGCGATGTCGGCGACCGGGCTCAGCCTGATCTACGGCGTGATGGGCTTCGCGCATTTCGCGCACGGCGAACTCCTCGCCTTCGGCGCCTACGCCGCCCTGGTCGCCGTGCGCGGCCTCGGCATCAGCCCCTGGGCAGCCATCCCGCTCGCGATTGCCGCCACCACCCCCCTGGCCTGGGCGGCGGACCGCGCCTTCTACGCCCGGCTCAGGCGCAGCCTGCCGGCGGTGCTGCTGATCTCCTCCTTCGCCACCGCGCTGATGATCCGCGCGGTGCTGTATCTCGGCTTCGGCCCGACGCCGCTGAGCTACGGCACCGGGATCGTGCCGCCACTCGTCTGGGCAGGGTTCCGGATGCAGCAGCGCCACGCCTCGATCATCCTCGGCGCGACCGCGGCGGCGCTGTCGCTCCACCTGCTGCTCTCGCGCAGCCGCGCCGGGCGGGCGATGCGGGCGATGGCGGACGACCCGGATCTCGCGCGCATCACCGGCGTGAACGTCGATGCCGTGATCCGGCTGACCTGGGCGGTCGCGGCGGCACTCGCCGCCACTGCCGGGGTGTTCCTCGGCATCGACACGGAGCTGCAGCCGGTGATGGGGTTCAACGTGCTGCTCGCCTCCTTCGCCGCGGCGATCCTCGGCGGCATCGGGCGGCCCTGGGGCTCGGCGCTCGGCGGGCTGATCCTCGGGCTCGCCGAGGAACTCTCCTCCTATCCGCTGCTCGACGGCACGCCGCTGCTGTCTCCGGCCTACAAGACCGGCGTCGCCTTCGCCGTGCTGGTGGTCATGCTGATCGTCCGGCCGCAGGGCCTGTTCCGGGGGATGGGCTGATGGAACAGGCCGCGCTCTACCTCGCCACGATGCTCACCCTCGCGGGCATCTACGCCGCGCTCGCGCTCGGGCTGAACCTGCAGTGGGGGCTGACCGGGCTGATGAACTTCGGCGGGCTCGGCTTCGTCGCCATGGGCGCCTATACCGCCGCGCTGCTGACCGCGCCCGCGAGTGCCAGCCATCTCGGCGGCTTCGGCTGGCCGTGGTGGGCGGCCTGGCCGCTCGCCGCCTTCGCCGGGGTGGCGCTCGCACTGCCGATCGGCGCGATCGCGCTCCGGCTGCGGGCCGACTATCTCGCCGTGGCAACCATCGGCATCGCCGAGATCGTCCGCCTCGCGGTACGCAACGAGGACTGGCTGACGGGCGGGCCGCTCGGCGTGCCGGGCATCCCGCGCCCGTTCGAGGCCCTCGGTCTGCCCTGGGGGCAGGTCGCCTATCTCGCCCTGGTCGCAGCGGTGGTGGCCGGGCTGTTCGCGCTCGCCCAGGCGACGGCGCGCAGCCCCTTCGGACGGGCCTTGCGCGCCGTGCGCGACGACGAGGAGGCCGCCAAGGCGGTGGGCAAGAACCCGGCGCGGCTCAGGCTCCAGGCGTTCCTGCTGGGGGCCGCCTTCATGGGGCTCGGCGGCGCGATGCTCTCCGCCTTCTTCAAGTTCATGGGCCCCGAGGCGCTCGACCCCGTGACCACGACCTTCCTGGTCTGGGTGATGCTGATCGCCGGCGGATCGGGCAACAACACGGGCGCCGTGCTCGGCGCGGTCGCGGTCTGGGCGGTGTGGGCCGCGACCGACTGGCTGGCCGCGCAACTGCCGGGCGAGCTCGCCACGCGCGCGGCCTATGTGCGCCTGTTCCTGATCGGGCTCGCGTTGCAGGTGATTCTGCTCGCCCGCCCGCAGGGGCTGATCGGCGAGCGGATCGGTCAGCGATAGACGAGATCGCGCAAGGCGAGCGTCAGCGCCGGCACATAGGTGATCACGCCGAGGCAGAAGATCACCGCGAGGATGAACACCGGCAGGTAGCGCATCATCCGGTCGATCCCGGTCTCGGCCACCTGCGCGGCCGCGAACAGGTTCACCCCGAAGGGCGGCGTGACCATGCCGAGGGCGAGGTTCACCACCATGATGGTGCCGAAATGCACCGGGTCGATGCCGAACTGTGCTGCCGCCGGCTGCAGGATCGGACCCAGCACGATGATCGAGGCCGAGGTCTCGATGAACATCCCGACGACGAACAGGAACAGGTTCACGCCCAGCAGGAACCAGGCCGGCGAGCCGAAGGTGGCGACCAGCCAGGCCGCCATCTGGTCGGGGATGCCCTGGCGGTTGAGCAGCCACGAGAACAGGCCGGCGGTGGCGATGATGAACATGATCACCGACGACGTGATCACCGACTTGCGGAACACCGGGTAGAGGTCGCGCGGGCGCAGCTCCCGGTAGATCACCAGCCCGACCAGGAGCGCGTAGCAGACCGCGATCACCGAGGCCTCGGTCGGCGTGGTGATACCGCCATAGATGCCGCCCAGCACGATCACCGGCATCAGCAGTGCGAAGAACGCGTTGCGCGTGGCGGAGAGGAGCCCGAGCCGTCCCTCCCCGTCCTGCTTGCCCCAGCCGTTCATCCGGCACCATGCCAGCACGACGGTGGACAGCACCGCCGCGATCAGTACGCCTGGGCCGATGCCGGCGATGAACAGTTCGGGGATCGAGGTCTGGGTCGCGACCCCGTACAGGATCATCGGGATCGAGGGCGGAATGACCACGCCGAGCTCGGCGGACGAGGCCTGGAGCGAGCCCGCGAACGCCGCCGGATAACCCAGCCGCTTCAAGGCAGGGACCATGATCGCGCCGATCGCGAAGGTGGTCGCGACCGACGAGCCCGAGATCGCGGCGAAGATCATGCAGGTGAGCACGCAGGTCATCGCCAGCCCGCCCTGCACGCCGCCGACGATCGCGCGCGCGAACTCGACGAGGCGACGGCTGATCCCGCCCAACTCCATGAGGTTGCCGGCGAGGATGAAGAACGGGATCGCGGCGAGCGGGAAGCGATCCAGCGCGACGTAGATCTGCTGCGCGGCGACGATCAGCGGGAAGCGGGTGAAGAACTCGATGCCGGCGATCGCGGCGAGCCCGATCGCCACCGCGACGGGCACGGAGAGCGCGAACAGCACCAGCATGATCGCGAGCATGGTCCCGGCCATGGCGTGCGCCTCAGACCTGGCCGGAGAGGTCGGGCCGGCGCGGATCGAGCACGGCGGCGATGGCCGCCAGCATCGCGAACACCGCGCCCAGCGGGATCGCCGCATAGCCCCAGGCTATCGACACATCGAGTCCGGCGATCATCTGGAATCGGACCCGTTCGGCCATCAACCAGCCGAACCAGAACAGCACGCCGAACAGCACGCAGATGCAGGCGAGCGTGACCAGTTCGATCGCGAGCCGGACCCGCCCGCGCGCGGCCTGCCGCGCGACATCGATCGCCACCAGCGCGCCATGGCGGATCGCGCCGGCGACGCCCAGCAGCACCATCCAGACGAGCGCCTGGCGCACCAGCGCCTCCGACCAGGGCGAGGGCTGGGCGAGCACGAACCGGGTGAACACCTGCCAGGCGCCGGCGCCGACCGCGAGCGCGAGCGCGAAACAGGCGGCCGCGAGGGCCGCCTGGGTCGCCATCCGCTCGGCCGCGAGAATGATGCGGACGAGCGGCCTCATCAGCTGCCGGGCTTCCAGTCGCTGATGCGCTGGATCAGCGCGGCGTCGAACTGGCGCCGGTACTGCTCGAAGGCCGGGGCGAGGGCGGCCTGGAACGCGGCCGTGTCGACCGTCTCGCGCACCGTCATGCCGCGCGAGCGCAGCAACGCGACACCGTCGCGCTCATCGGCCGAGACCTTGTCGCGGTTGGCCTTCACCGCCGCCTTCGCCGCCTCCTGGAACGCCGCCTTGTCGGCCGCGTTCAGCCGGTTCCAGAACCCCGGATTGCCGATCAGCACCGCCGGCGAATAGACGTGGCGCGTCAGCGAGAGGTAGCGCTGCACCTGATTGAGGTTGTTCGCCACGATCACCGGGATGGGGTTCTCCTGCCCGTCCACCGTGCCCTGCTGGAGCGCGGGGACGAGCTCGCTGAACGCCATCGGCGTCGGCAGCGCGCCCAGCGTCTGGAAGGCGCGCATGTGCACCGGGTTCTCCATGGTGCGGATCTTCAGGCCCTGCACGTCGGCCGGCGAGGCCACCTCGCGCCGCGAATTGGTGACGTTGCGGAAGCCGTTCTCCATCCAGGCGACCCCGATCAGCCCGCGGGGGGTGAACTTCGCCAGCAGGTCCCGGCCGATCGCGCTGTCCAGCACGCCACGCGCATGGTCGTAGTCGCGGAACAGGAACGGGATGTCGAGCACGAGCGTGTCGGGCACGAAGTTGCCGACCGGTCCGGTGGAGGTGATGGTGAACTCCTGCGTGCCGATCTGGGTTGCCTCGATCGCCTCGCGCTCGTTGTCATTGCGCTGGATCGTGACCCGGTAGCGCCCGTTGGTCAGGCGCTCGACCGTCTCCTTGAAGGCGATCGCGGCCACGCCATAGTGGCTGTTGGCAGCGAGCGCATGCGTCAGCGTGACGTTGGTCTGGGCGGCGGCGGGGGCGGCCAGCACGCCGCCGGCAAGACCGGTCATCAGAAGGCGACGCGAAAGGTGCATCGGGCAATCCTCCCTGGATCATGGATCGGACGGGTTTCCCCGCGGACGGGCGGAACATACGGGCGACGGGGCGGATCGGCAACGCGGCGGCGGGGCGTGGCGGCCAGACCGGGCTCCCGCCACTTTTACGCTCGTGCATCGACGAGCTTCGGCGCTACGCTGGTCGCGACGCCGGACGAAGGCGATGGGCGAGGTGCGCCACGTCAAGGGCTGTTGCCCGCTGGACTGCCAGGACACATGTGCCTGTGTGGTCGAGGTGGAGGATGGGTGCGTTGCGGCTGTGCGCGGGGCCAAGGGCCATCCGTTCACCCCGGGGCGTGCTCTGCGCCAAGGTGAACGACTGCGAGACGCGCGCCCATGCACCCGACCGGCGGCTCCATCCGCTGCGCCGCGTCGGTCCGAAGGGCGAGACGCGGTTCGAGCGCATCTCCTGGGACGCCGCGCGCGACCATCCGGGTCGAGCACGAACGGATCGCCGGCGAACTGGACGAA
>CALKJX010000158.1 GCA_937995555.1 uncultured Elioraea sp. | reverse complement strand
CGCAGTACTGCACATGCAGCCGCATCTCGTGGTCGATCAGCGCGTTCAGCGTCGCCGCCGCCCCGCGGATGTCCGCCACCGTCGCATGCTTGAACGCCGCCAGCGCATAGGCGCGCGCGAAATGGATCAGGAACAGGTAGTCCTGCGTGAGATAGCGCCGGAACGCAGGCTCGGGCAGCGACCCGTCGGTCAGGCCGCGAACGAAGGGATGCGCGACATAGGCCTCCCAGGCCGGGCGGGCCGCGTCGCGCAGCCGGGCGAACAGCGTTCCAGGCGCGGCGATCGCGTCCATCAGTCCTTCATCGCGTTGCGCGTCGCCTTGGGCAGACGCACCACCAGCCCGTCCAGCTCCTCGGTCATGACGATCTGGCAGCCGAGGCGGCTCGTCTCCTCCAGCCCGAAGGCAAGGTCGAGCATGTCCTCCTCGTCCTCGGTCGGCGCCTGGAGCAGCTCGAAATACGCCGGATCCACGATCACGTGGCAGGTCGAGCAGGCGAGCGAGCCCTCGCATGCGCCCTCGATATCGACACCATGGCGATGCGCGATCTCCAGCACGGAAAGCCCGAGCGGCGCATCCACCTCGCGGCGCGTCCCGTCGCGCTCGATGAAGGTCATCTTCGGCATGCCACGTCCCGTCGTTCAGGCGGCCGCCAGCCCCTCATGCGCTGCGATCAGCGCGGCCGCCGCATAGTCGATGTCGGCGGCGGAGGTAAAACGGCCAAGCCCGATCCGCAAGGTGCGCGCTGCCTCCTGCTCCGGCAGGCCGAGCGCGCGCAGCACATAGGAGGGCTCGACCTCGGCCGAGGAACAGGCCGAGCCGGTCGAGACGCAAAGATCGGGCGCGCGCGCCATCAGCGCGGCGGCCTCGGTGCGCGGGAAGGTGAGGTTGAGATTGCCGGGGATGCGTGCAGTCGCACTGCCGTTCAGCCGCAGCCCCGGCAGCGCTTCCGCCAGCCGTCGGTGCAGCGAGTCGCGCAGGGTCGCGAGCCGCGCCGCCTCCTCCGCCATCTCGGACGCGGCGATGCGGCACGCCTCGCCGAGCCCCACGATCAGCGGTGTCGGCAGCGTGCCCGAGCGCAGCCCGCGCTCCTGCCCGCCGCCTGAGAACAGCGGGCTGAGCCGCACGCGCGGCCGGCGGCGCACATAGAGCGCGCCCACCCCCTTCGGCCCGTAGAGCTTGTGGCCTGAGAGCGACAGCAGATCGACACCGAGCGCCGTCACATCGAGCGGGATCTTGCCCGCCGCCTGCGCCGCGTCGGTGTGGAACAAAGCGCCCGCCTGCCTGGCGATCGGCACCAAGGCGGCGAGGTCCTGGATCACGCCGATCTCGTTGTTCACCGCCATCACGCTGACGAGCAGCGTGCGGCCATCGACGGCGGCCGCCAGCGTCTCCGGATCGAGCAGCCCGTCGGGGCGCACCGGCAGCAGCACAGGCTCGAAGCCCTCGGCGGCGAGGTCGGCCACGCTCTCCAGGACGCATTTGTGCTCGGTCACGACCGTGACCACGCGCGTGCGGTCGGAGCCGTGCGCGCGCGCGAACCGCGCCGCGCCCTTGATGGCGATGTTGTTGGACTCGGTCGCACCCGAGGTGAGGATGATCTCGCGCGGCTCGGCGCCGATCAGCGCGGCGACCTGCGCGCGCGCCTGCTCCACGGCCCCCTCGGCGTCGCGTCCCATGCGGTGCTCGGCGCTGTGCGGGTTGCCGAAACGCTCGGAGAAGAACGGCAGCATCGCCGCCACCACGCGCGGATCACACGGCGTGGTCGCCTGGTTGTCGAGATAGACCGGGCGGTTCCGGGGCGCGGGGGTCTTCATGCGGGAGGATGTCGCGTCAGGCGGGCGCGGGTTCAACCGGTCGCGCGAGCCGGGCAGCCATCGCCGCATAGGCGTCGAGGAAGCGGGCGGGGGCGTCGTCCGGCGCGTTCCACGGCAGGCTGATGCGGATCGCGCTTGCCGCAAGCGGCCCCAGCCCCATTGCCCGCAGTACGTGGCTCTCCGCCACCTTGCCCGACGAGCAGGCCGACCCGGCCGAGACCGCGATGCCGGCGAGGTCGAGCGCCATCACCTGGGTCGCGGCGGCAACACGGGGGAGCGCCACACAGAGCGTGTTCGGCAGGCGCACCGCGCCAGCCGCGACCGGCACCGCCTGCGGCACCCGTGCCCCGAGCCCAGCGAGAATCGCGTCGCGCAGCCGCGCGAGCCGGTCCACCCCGCCCGCCGCGCGCCACGCCTCGGCTGCGGCCGCGGCGGCGGCGAAGCCGGCGATCGCGGGCAAGGGCTCGGTGCCGGCACGCATCCCGCGCTCCTGCCCTCCGCCGCGGGTCAGCGGCCCCGGCCACCAGGCCGAGGCCAACAGCAGCGCGCCGGCGCCTTTCGGCCCGCCCGCCTTGTGCCCCGACAGTGCGATCGTGTCGGCACCGAGCGCGCCGAGATCGCCGAGCGGCAGCCGGCCCGGCGCCTGCACGGCATCCACGTGCAGCCGTGCACCGGCTCGCCGGCAGAGCCGGGCGACGTCGGCGATCGGCTGGAGCGTGCCGGTCTCGTTGTTCGCCAGCATCACGGCGACCGCGGCCGGGCGGGCATCCGCGAGTGCGGCCTCCAGCGCGGCAAGATCGACCATCCCGTCGCGATCCACGGGCAGGCGCTCGGCCTCCGGCACGGCGTGCAACACCGAGTCGTGTTCGGTTGCGCTGGCCAGCACGCGCCGTGCTTCGGCGCGGAAGCCGGCCAGCGCGGTCGCGTTCGCCTCGGTGCCGCCGGCGGTGAACACCACCGCGGCCGGCGCCAGCCCGACGAGCCCAGCCAGCGCCTCGCGCGCATCCTCCAGCACCCGCCGCGCCGCGCGTCCCTCCGCGTGCACCGAGGATGGATTGCCGACCACGTCCAGCGCGGCGAGGACGGCCGCACGCGCCTGCGGACGCAGCGGCTCGGTCGCGTTGGCGTCCAGGTAGAGCCGGCTCACGCCGATCCCGCCTCGCGCAGCGAGGCGTGCAGCGCGCCGGCCCGCCCCAGCACGCGCTTGGCCACCACGTCCTCGAGCGACACCGAGGCGAGGAACAAGTGGATCTGGTTGCCGAGCTCCTCCCACAGGTCGTGGGTGAGGCAGCGCGCCCGCCCGCCCTGGCAGCCCTTGGGACTGCCGATCGCGCAACGCGTCGCGCGGATCGGCTCGTCCACCGCCAGCACGATGTCGGCGATGCGCGTCTCCCTGGCCGGGTAGGCCAGCCGGTAGCCCCCACCCGGGCCGCGTGCCGACAGCACCAGCCCCGCGCGCCGAAGCCGCGCGAACAGCTGCTCCAAATAGGAGAGCGAGATGCCCTGGCGGGCGGCGATCTCGGCGAGAGTCGCCGGCTTGCCGTCGGCGCGCTTCAGCGTGTGCGCGGCAAGATCGGCCATCGCCATCACGGCGTAGCGGCCTCGCGTGGACAGCCGCATCGCCCGGCCCGCCTAGTCGTCCCCGGCGGGGGCGCGGCGGCGCTCGGCTTCCAGCGCCGCGAGGCGGGCGCGCAGTTCGGCGAGCTCGGTGCGCAGAGCCTCCAGCGCGCGTACCCCCGGGTCGAGGGTCTCGTCGCAGGGCGTGCCGTAGGGCAGCACATCCGCCCCGGCGGGCTTGCGGTCCACCGGCCGCGCAGGGATGCCCACCACGGTCTGGCCCGGCGGCACGTCCGACAGCACCACGGCATTGGCGCCGACCCGCGCGCCTTCACCGACCACGATCGGACCGAGGATCTTCGCCCCGGCGCCGAGGATCACCTTGTCGCCAATGGTCGGGTGGCGCTTGCCGCCGGCGAGCGAGGTGCCGCCCAGGGTCACCTGATGGTACATCAGCACGTCATCGCCGATCTCGGCGGTCTCGCCGATGACCACGCCATCGCCGTGGTCGATCACCAGCCGGCGTCCGATCCGCGCCGCGGGATGAATCTCGATGCCGGTGAGGAATCGCGAAACATGCGACAGCATCCTCGCGAGCACTCGCAACCGCCACTGCCACAGCGCGTGCGCGACGCGATGCAGTGCCACCGCATGCACGCCTGGATAGCAGAGAAGGATTTCCAGCCGCGACCGTGCCGCCGGATCGCGGGCGCGCACGGCTTCGATTCCTTCAACCCAGCGTCCCGCCATGTTCAGCACGATTCCGGTGTTAATTCCGTATGACGCCCCCTATAGTGCCGACCGCTGTCGGGCCGGGAGCCCGCCCGAGGGCCATCGATACCGGACCGTATCCCATGGTTGCGCTGCACCATGCGTGTTGGACGCTACGAGGTCCAAGCACGGCAGTCAACATTCCGGCCGCGGCCGGATGTGGGGGTCGGGAACCGAGTGGGGAAGGCCGGCGTCGGCCGGGTTGAACGACCGGGCTCGTGGGGGACCGCGCCGTGGCGCGTTGTGGACAGGACCGGAGACGACATGCCTGAGGTGATGTTCCAGGGGCCGGATGGCCGGCTGGAGGCTCGCTACCACCACGCCAAGATGCCGAATGCGCCGCTCGCGCTGGTGCTGCATCCGCACCCGCTGCACGGCGGCAACATGAACAACCGCGTCACCTACACGCTCTACCAGGTGTTCCAGCGGCTCGGCTTCTCGGTGATGCGCTTCAACTCCCGTGGTGTGGGCAAGAGCCAGGGCCGCTACAGCGGTGGCGAGGGCGAGCTCGCCGACGCGGCCGAGGCGCTGGATTGGCTGCAGCGCATCAACCCCAACAGCAAGACCGTGTGGGTCGCCGGCTACCAGTACGGCGCCTTCATCGGCATGCAGATGCTGATGCGCCGGCCCGAGGTGTGCGGCTTCATCTCGGTCACGCCGCCGGCGAATCATTTCGACTTCACGTTCCTGGCACCCTGCCCGCAATCCGGGCTGATCGTCACGGGGGCCAAGGACGAGATCGTGCCCGAGCCCGCCGTGGCGAAGCTGGTCGCCAAGCTGAACACGCAGAAGGGCATCAAGATCGACTACCGCGTGTTCGAGGACTGCGACCACTTCTTCGTCGAGCACTGCGACCGGCTTGCCGATGCCGCCGAGGACCATCTGCTGACCGCGCTCGGCCGCGACGAGCGGATGAAGCTCGCCGCCGACTGAGCCGATCCGGAAACGTTCCGGGGAGGGCGGATCCGGCAGCGGGTCCGGCCCCTGTTCATTCCGGCAGCACGAGCCGTCCTCCCCGGATCGGTCTCGGTACGCCCGTCGTGGTCGGCAGGCTGAGCGGCAGTCCGCGCAGGCTGCGCGCCGCGAGATGGGCGAAGGCCTGCGCCTCCAGCGCGTCGCCGTTCCATCCCACCGCCTCCACCAGCTCGACCGCGACGCCGAGCGCGGCCTTGAGGGCGGTCATGATCGCGGTGTTGTGCCGCCCGCCGCCGGTGACCAGCCAGCGTCGCGGCGGCTCAGGCAGATGCGCCCGCACGGCGGCGACCGCGGCCGCGGTGAAGGCCGCGAGGGTGGCGGCGCCATCGGCGACCGGGAGCGCGGCGAGCCCGGAGGCCGCGATCGCAGCGGCGAAGTCCAGCCGGTCGAGCGACTTCGGCGGCGGCGCGGCGAAGAACGGATGCGCCATCAGCCGTGCCAGCACCGCGACCGCAACGGTTCCGGCGGCCGCGATCCGCCCGTCCTCGTCGAACGGCACACCGGCGCGGGCGGCAACCCAGTCGTCGAGCGGGCCGTTGCCGGGACCGGTGTCGCAGGCGATCACCGTGCCGTTCGCGCCGATCCACGTCACATTGCCGACGCCGCCGAGATTGAGCACCGCGAGCGGCCGGGCGAGGCCCTCCGCGAGGGCCGCATGCCAGAGCGGAGCGAGTGGCGCGCCCTGGCCGCCGGCCGCCACGTCGGCCGAGCGGAAATCGTGCACCACCGGGATGCCGGTCGTGCGCGCGAGCCTGGAAGCGTCGCCGATCTGCCAGGTGAGGCCGCGCTCGGGCCGGTGCAGGATGGTCTGGCCGTGGAAGCCGAGCGCGGCGATGTCGGTCGCCGCCACGCCGGCCGCGCCGAGCAGCGCCGCGACCGCCTCGGCATGCCGATCGGTCAGCGCCCGCTCGGCCGCGGCGAGCGCGGCATCGTCGCGCGCGAGCCGTTCCGCCCGGTCGAGCAGCGCGCGCAGCCATGCCCTCAGCGCATCGTCATACGGCAGCGTCAGCGCCGCGCCCGGCCGCGCGATCCGCTCGCCGTCCGTCTCGACCAGCGCCGCGTCCACCCCGTCGAGCGAGGTGCCGCTCATCAGCCCCAGGTAGAGCCCCGGTTTTGCCCCCATGCGACGACTGTGATAGCCACCCGCGCCTCAGGCAACGGGCAACGGACCATGAGCGAGCCCCGATCGGACTTCCTGCGCGAGGCCGCCGCGCGCGGCTTCATCCACCAGTGCACCGACCTCGACGCGCTCGACGCAGCACTCTGCGCCGGCCCGGTCTCGGCCTATGTCGGCTATGACTGCACCGCCGACTCGCTGCATGTCGGCCATCTGATCTCGATCATGCTGCTGAGGCTGTGGCAGCGCACCGGCAACCGGCCGGTGGTGCTGCTCGGCGGCGGCACGACCAAGATCGGCGACCCCTCGGGCCGCGACGAGAGCCGCAAGCTGCTCTCGGAGGAGGAGATCGCGGCGAACAAGCGCGGCATCCGCCGCCCGTTCGAGCGGCTGCTCCGGTTCGGCAGCGGCCCATCGGATGCGATCGAGGCCGACAATGCCGAGTGGCTCGACACGCTGCGCTACATCCCGCTGCTCCGCGAGATCGGCGTGCATTTCTCCGTCAACCGCATGCTGTCGATGGACAGCGTGCGGCTCCGGCTGGAGCGCGATCAGCCGCTGTCGTTCCTCGAGTTCAACTACATGATCCTGCAGTCCTACGACTTCCGCGAGCTGAACCGGCGCTATGGCGTGACGTTGCAGATGGGCGGATCGGACCAGTGGGGCAACATCGTCATGGGGGCCGATCTGATCCGCCGCACCGACCGGCGCGACGCCTTCGGCCTGACCGTGCCGCTGCTCGCCACCGCCTCGGGCGCGAAGATGGGCAAGACCGCCGCCGGCGCGGTGTGGCTGAACGAGGATCGCTTGCCGCCCTTCGGCTACTGGCAGTTCTGGCGCAACACCGAGGACCCGGATGTCGGCCGCTTCCTGCGCCTGTTCACCGAACTGCCCGAGGGCGAGATCGCGCGGCTGGAGTCCTTGCGCGGCGCGGAGGTGAACGAAGCGAAGATCGTGCTCGCGACCGAGGCGACCGCGCTGCTGCACGGTCGCGCGGCCGCCGAGGCGGCGGCACAGGCGGCGGCTGGGGCCGCCGAGGCGGGGCTGCCGACCGTGACGGTGCCGGAACTTGTGGACGGCATGCCGGCCTTCGCCCTGGTCGCGCGCGCCTTCGGGCTTGCCTCGAACGCCGAGGCGCGGCGGCACATCCGCGGCGGCGCGGTGCGGCTCAACGACGCGCCGGTGACCGACGAGAGCGCGGTGATCGGCGCCGAGGCGCTGCGCGACGGGGCGGCGCGGCTGAGCCTCGGGCGCAAGCAGCAGGTGCTGGTGCGCGCGGCCTGAAGGCCGATCCCGATCAGGTGGATCCACCTGATCGGGTGACGAAGCGCGCCAGGAAACGGTCCCGTCCGTCAGGCCGCGCGCAGTTCCTCCGGCAACCCCTCGACCGCGCCATGTATCGTTCCGGTATCGGCATCAAGGCGGTCGGCTGCGCTCCGCACGGTGGCACTCGCCTCGCCCGCGCGTGTGGCGTTGTCCGCCACACGGCGGATCGCGTCCGACACCTTGCCAGTGCCGGCGGCGGCGTCCTGGACCGGGCGCGCGATCTCGGCGGTCGCAGCCCCTGCTGGTCGACCGCCGAGACGAGCGCGCTGATCTGGTCGATGCGCCCTCCGATCGCGCGGATGGCGTCCACCGCGCCGCCCGTGGCCGCCTGCATGGCGTTGATCAGCCGGACCACGTCGCCGATGCGCGCGGCGGCGGCCGGGAGTTCGCCCACCGAGGCGTTGGTGCGGGCACTCTCCTCGGCCGCCGCGCGCGTCCGCTCGGCATCGGGCGTCGCGCGGGCTGCGGCAGCCGCCTCGCTGGTCTTGCGCAAGGTCTCGACCGCGCGGGCGAGCTCGCCCACCACGTCGCGGCGGTCGGTGCAGGGCACCTGTGGGTGGTGCTTGCCCTCGGCAACCTGCAGCGCGGCGTCCCGGAGCGCCGGCACCGGCGCGAGCGAGCGGCGGATCACGACGGCCACGACCAGCGCCGCCAGCGCGAGTGCCACCAGCGCGGCGAGCGCGGCATCACGTCTGGCGGACCAGAGCATGGCGTCGAGATCGGCGATCGGCACGCCGACGAACCGGAGGCCGATCCGCCGGCCGGCGGCATCGCGGATCGGCTTGTCGATGGTCAGCTGGCGGCGGCCGAGGATGTCGCTCTCGCCGCGATAGGTCTGCCCGCGCGTGATCGAGGCGTCGAAGGCGGGGCCGGGTGCCAGCCATGTGCCGACGCCGCGCGTGCCGTCGTGGCACACAACGTTGGTGGCGATGCGCAGATCGCCGAGAAACAGCGTGGCGACGCCGCCGGCGATCTGCTTCACCGCATCGACGATCTCGTTGCGCCCATTCAGCGCCGTCTCGCCGGCGATCATGCGATCGCCCTCGCGCCGGATCGCGG
>CALKJX010000157.1 GCA_937995555.1 uncultured Elioraea sp. | reverse complement strand
GACCGGCGCCTTCGACCCGACCGCGGGCAGCGACGGCCGCGCGCTCATCCGCACGCAGCGCGCGATCACCAACACGGTCGAGCAGTTGGCGGTGTTCGCCCCGGCACTGCTCGCGCTCGCCGCCGCGGGTGGCCCGATGCGCGGGGTGGTCGCGCTCGGCATCGTGTTCGGCGTGGCCCGCACGGCGTTCTGGATCGGCTACGCGATCCATCCGCTGGCGCGCGCGCCCGGCATGGCGGCGACGGGCGCGTGCAGCCTCGGCGCGCTCGGCTGGGCGGGCCTTGCCTGGATCGGCTTGGGCTGACCGCAACTCCACCTTCACCGACCGGCCGAACACAAGATTGTCGGCCCGGAGCGTCACCGTCACGTTCGCCTTCATCGCGAACGGGATCATCAGGTGACAGAGCGGGATATGGCCGAACTCGCCGTTGTGCACGCGCTGCGCCGCGCGGATCAGCGCGGTGCGCTTCGCGGGATCGGTCGCCGCCTCCACCCCTCGGATGAGCGCATCGACGCGCGGATTCGAGCAGCCGCCCCAGTTCCATGACCCGCCGCCCGCCTGGCCGCGCGTCATCATGATGCCGCGCAGGGTGTGGAGCGCATCGAAGGTCGGCACGCCCCAGGTGAGGCCGTGGAAGCTCGACCGTCCCTCGCGGATCTTCAGCACGAACACGCTGTTCGGCATCACCTCGAGCCGTACGCGGATGCCGATCTGCGCCGGCATCGCCGCCGCCTGGCAGACGCCGTCATGGGCGCCGGCCGGGCAGTCGAGCGCGACCTCGAACCCGTCCGGACAGCCCGCCTCGCGCACGCGCGCATCCTTGAACGGATTGCGGCCGCGGATGTTGGAGGAGCCGAGCTCGTCGCGCTCCTGGTCCATCGCCAGCCACATCGTGCGGTTCTCCTGCCCGACCAGCACCTTCAGTCGCTGATCGCGCTGCAGCCGCGCAACGTCCCGGTGCGGCACGGTGTGCACGCGATCGACCTCGCCGGAGAGCAGCGCGGCGATGCGGGTCGCATCCGAGGCGATCACGGCATGCTGCCACTCGGTCACGTCCGTCGGCCCCGCCGCGCCACCCCACCAGGTCGGATTGCGCGCCAGCACGGTGCGCATACCGGGCGCGCGCGAGCGGAACACGAACGGGCCGGTGCCGTTGGCGCTGCGCGCGGCGAAGGTCTCCTCGCGCTTGCGCGGGTTCTGTGGCCGCGTGGCGTTGTTCGCGTGCGGGTCGATTGTGGCGGCGTCCGAGATGGTGGCGGAGCGGAAGGTCTTGGCGTCGGCATCGGCTGCGACGGCCACGAAGGCCAGTGTCGCTGCGAGCGCCACCGAGGGGATGCGCATCCTCGGTCTCCGTTGCGTGGGCGCGTCGCGGCTGGAAGCGGTGCCGGAGCGGTGCAATGGGATCACGGAGCCACGACCGTGATCCGCGTCGCCGCATCCGTGACCATCACCGGTGTTGCGCCGATCAGGTCGCCGTCCGCCTGCACCGGCAGCCCGGCGGGTGCGGCGACCTCCAGCGCCGCCACACGCTGGCGGACGAGCCCCGGCAGGCCGGGCAGCAGTCCGAGCGGCAGCGCGATCCCCGCGCGCAGCGCCGCCCACCAGCCGCCGCGCTCGAACACGCAGGCCGAGATGCCGGCCGCATCGGACGACGCCTCCGGGGCAAGCACGAAGCGGCCGCCGTAGAAGCGACCCTTGGTGGCGATGACCTGCGCGCCCGCCACCGGTCTACCTTCCAGCAGCAGGCGGAGGCGCGGGAACGGCCAGGCGGCCATCTGGCGCAGCGTCTCGACGACATAGGCGCCCTTGCCGATGCGCCGTTTCAACGCGCCGTCGAGCGACGCGACCACCGCCGCATCCAGTCCGACGCCGAGCATCTGCACGAACAGCCGGGTGCGCCCATCGGCGAAGCGGGCGCAACCCGGAATGACCGAACGCACGCCACCGCGCTTCAGCGCCGACGCGATGGCCGTCGCGCCGAACGGCAGGCCGAGTTCGTGCGCGAACACGTTCGCCGTGCCGATCGGGATCACGCCGAGCCGCGCATCGCTGCCGGCGATGCCGTTCACCACCTCGGCGATCGTGCCGTCACCGCCCGCGGCAACGACCACACGCTCGCCACTCGCCACCGCCTCGCGCGCGAGCGCCTCGGCATGGCCGGGCGCCTGGGTATCGGCGACCGTGAAGCGGATCCCCGCCTCGGCCAGCGCGCCCGCCACTCGCTCGAAGCGCCGCCGCCGCCGCGCCCCGGCGGCGGGGTTGAAGATCACCAGCACGCGCGAGCACAGGCGCCACGGGCCGCGCCGCAAACTGACAAGATATCCACAGGCGATGACACCCTGATGACAGAGAAGCGGCCAGACCATTACACCTTATTTCTGAAGCGTTTCATGAAACCTTCATGGCAACATACGGGAGTGCCTGCGTAGACGGTGGCAGCGAAGCGATGAAGGAGTGCCGCGCGCATGAACGCGCCGCTGGTCAGCCGGACCTACCGCACCGTCTTCATTTCCGATCTGCATCTCGGCACGCGCGGCTGCCGCTCCGATTTCCTGCTCGACTTCCTGCGCCGCGTGGACTGCCGCCAGCTCTATCTCGTCGGCGACGTGGTCGACGGCTGGCGGCTACGCCGGTCCTGGTACTGGGACGAGACACATGACGAGATCCTGCGGGTGATCCTCGCCAAGGCCCGCGCCGGCACCCAGGTCACCTACATCCCCGGCAACCACGACGAGCTGTTCCGCGCCTGGATGCCGATGGAGTTCGCGGGCGTCAGGCTGCGCCGCGACGCCGAGCACGTCACCGCCGACGGCCGGCGCCTGTTGGTGATGCACGGCGACGAGTTCGACTCCGTGGTGCGCTACGCGCGCTTCCTCGCCGTGCTCGGTGACTGGGCCTATACCTGCGCCCTGGTCCTGAACCGCTGGTTCAATGCGGCCCGCCACCGCCTCGGCTATCCGTACTGGTCGCTCTCGGCCTGGCTGCAGCGCCAGGTGAAGGAGGCGGTGAAGGCGATCGACCGGTTCGAGACGGCGCTCGCCGCCGAGGCACGCCGGCGCGGCTGCGACGGCGTGGTGTGCGGGCACATCCACCACGCCACGATCCGCGAGGTCGACGGAATCGCCTACATGAACGACGGCGACTGGGTGGAGTCCTGCACCGCGCTGGTCGAGCACGCCGACGGTCGGCTCGAACTGGTGGACTGGGCGGCGGAGAACCGGCTGTCGTTCTGGAGCGCGCCGGCGCGGGACGGTGCGCTTGCGCCGGCGTAGGACGCCTCCGCCCGACGATGTGCTCCCCTGGTTCACTCCGGCCGGCCCCGTGCGAATCCTGATCGTTTCGGATGCGTGGATACCGCAGGTGAACGGTGTGGTGCGCACGCTCGCAACCGTGCGTGACGAGCTCGCGCGGATGGGTCACGTGGTGGAGGTGGTGGGGCCGGACCGGTTCCGCACCATCGCCGCGCCGACCGAGCCCGATGTGCGGCTCGCGATCCTGCCGGGGCGGCGGCTGCGCGCGATCATCGATGATTTTGCTCCCGATGCGATCCACGTCGCCACCGAAGGCCCGCTCGGGCTCGCGGCACGCCGCCTCTGCCTGAAGCGCGGCTGGCCCTTCACCACCGCCTTCCACACCCGCTTCCCC
>CALKJX010000156.1 GCA_937995555.1 uncultured Elioraea sp. | reverse complement strand
GTTCACGCTGGCCGGAACCTCGCTGTTCTTCGCGCTCGCGGGCTGGCTGGTCGGCGCGTTCGACCCGTCCTACTTCGCCACCATCGCGCCGCGCTATTTCGGCATCATGCAGTCCGAGGTGCTGGTCGCGGTGCCGCTGTTTATCTTCATGGGCACGGTGCTGGAACGGACGCGCATCGCCGAGGCCCTGCTGACCACGATGGGCCAGTGCTTCGGCCCGGTGCGCGGCGGGCTTGCGATCTCGGTGATCATCGTCGGCGCGCTGCTCGCGGCCTCGACCGGCGTGGTCGGCGCGACCGTGGTGACGATGGGGCTGATCAGCCTGCCGGCAATGCTGCGCGCGGGCTACGACCCGAAGCTTGCGACGGGGGCGATCTGCGCCTCCGGCACATTGGGCCAGATCATCCCCCCCTCGACGATCCTGATCTTCGTCGCCGATTTCCTTCAGGGCGCCAATTCCGAGGCGCAGTTGCGCAAGGGCAATTTCGCGCCCGACCCCGTATCGGTCTCCGACCTGTTCGCCGGCGCCCTGCTGCCCGGGCTGCTGCTGGTCGGGCTCTACATCGCCTGGGCCGTGGGGTTCGCCGTATTGCGTCCGTCCGGTGCGCCGGCGATCACCATGACGGACGCCGAGCGGGCAAGCCTGCGGGGACGCATCGTGTCCTCGCTCTTGCCACCGCTGGTGCTGATCATGGCGGTGCTCGGCTCGATCCTCGGCGGCATCGCCACACCGACCGAGAGCGCCTCGGTCGGCGCGGTGGGTGCGGTGCTGCTCGCCTTCGTGCGCCGCGAGCTGTCGTTCGGCCGGTTGCAGGAGGCGGCCGAGAGCACGCTGAAGACCACCGCGATGGTGTTCGTGATCCTGTTCGGCGCCTCGATCTTCAGCCTGGTGTTCCGCACCATGGGGGGCGAGCTGCTGATCGAGGAGTTCCTGCACGGGCTGCCTGGCGGCCGTGTCGGCGCGGTGCTTGCCGCGATGGGCATGATGTTCGTGCTCGGCTTCTTCCTCGACACCTTCGAGATCGTGTTCATCGTCGTGCCGCTGACGGCACCGGCCCTGTTGATGCTCGACATCGATCCGATCTGGCTCGGGGTGATGATCGGGGTGAACCTGCAGACGAGCTTCCTCACCCCACCCTTCGGCTTCGCGCTGTTCTACCTGCGCGGGGTGGCGCCGGGCGCGGTCACCACAGGCGACATCTACCGCGGCAGCATCCCATTCGTCGCGTTGCAGGTGCTGGCGCTCGGCACGCTCTGGGTGTTCCCCGAGCTAGCGACCTGGTTGCCCAAGGCCTTGTTCCGCTGATGCCTGCATTGACGCAGAGCGCCGCGGATGGAAGATCGGCGCGAACACAGCAACCCGGGACCACCATGATGAACGCAAGGATGACGCGCCGCGTGCTGCTCGGCGCGCTGGCTGCAACACCAACGCTTGCGCACGCGCAGAACTGGCCGACGCGACCGCCGCGTCTCGTGCTGCCCTTCCCGCCGGGCGGCACCGCGGATGTCCTGGGGCGGCTTCTGGCCGAACGACTGAGCGTGGCGATCGGCCAGCCGGTGGTGGTCGAGAACCGGCCCGGCGCCTCCGGCAACATCGCCGCCGAGGCGGTGTCGCGCGCCGCGCCCGACGGCTATACTTTCCTGCTCGGCACCCAGGGCACGCACGCGGCGAACGCGGCGCTGTTCCAGCGTCTGCCCTACGATCCGGTCAAGGATTTCGTAGCGATCGCACCGCTCGCGATGGTGCCCAACATCCTGGTCGTGCATCCGGACGTGCCGGCCCGCACGGTCGCGGAGTTCGTCGCCCATGCGAAGGCGAATCCGGGGCGGCTGCGCTTCGGCTCGTCCGGCAACGGCACCTCGATCCATCTCGCCGGCGAGATGTTCAAGGCGGCGGCCGGCGTCGAGATGGAACACGTGCCGTATCGCGGTTCGGCGCCGGCGCAGACCGACCTGATCGCCGGGCGGATCGAGCTGATGTTCGAACTGCTCCCGGGCACGATCGGTCAGATCCGCGACGGTCGCGTGCGGCCGATCGCGGTCGCCTCGCGCGCGCGGATGGCGGCGCTGCCCGACGTGCCCACCTTCGCCGAGGCGGGTGTGCCGGGCTTCGTCACCGGCGCCTGGTTCGGCCTGTTCGCGCCGGCCGGCACGCCGGATGCGATCGTGCAGCGCATGGCGGCGGCGATGGCGGAGATGACCGGACCGAACGGCAGCCTGCTCGCGCGTCTGAGCGAGCTCGGCGCCGAGCCGTTGAGCGCGACGCCGGCGGCGTTCGCCGCTTTCGTGGTTTCCGAGACCGCGCGCTGGGCCGAGGTGGTCCGGCGCTCGGGTGCGCGGCTCGACTGATCATCGTTCGGAACGGACAAGGACGCGACCATGACCTTGACACCGGCCATCCGCGATGCGCTCGCGGGCGTGACGACGGCGACGCTGACGACGGTGCTGTTGAAGAAGGGGCTGCGCAAGACCTGGATGACGGGGCCGCGACCGCTGCGCACGGGGCAGAAGCGCGTGGTGGGGCCCGCGTTCACGCTGCGCTTCATTCCGGCGCGCGAGGATCTGGCCACGCCCGAGAGCTGGGCCAATCCGCGATCGACGCGCGGGGCGATCGAGGCGATGCCGGAGGGCGTGGTGGTGGTCGCCGGCACGGAGGGCGTGACCGAGGCGGGCATCTTCGGCGACATCCTGTGTGCACGGATGGCGAAGAAGGGTGTCGCCGCGCTCGTCACGGAGGGGGCGGTGCGCGATGCGGTGGGCGTGCGCGGCACGAGCCTGCCCGTGTGGTGCGCGGCCGAGGCGGCGCCGCCGTCGGTCGCGGCGCTGACCTTCGTGAACTGGGAGGAGCCGGTCGGCTGCGGCGGTGTGGCGGTCTATCCCGGCGACGTGGTGGTGGCGGATGACGACGGCGCGGTGCTGATCCCG
The DNA here is from genome assembly GCA_937995555.1 of uncultured Elioraea sp. GTDB lineage: Bacteria > Pseudomonadota > Alphaproteobacteria > Acetobacterales > Acetobacteraceae > Elioraea. The sequence continues at coordinate 20,134 of CALKJX010000156.1, read as the reverse complement.
CAGGCGCTGGTGGAGGCGGTGGCGCGCGAGGCCGAGGCGCAGGAGAAGCTCGAGGCCTGGATCATGCGCGAGGTGGAGAAGGGCGTGCCGCTGCCCGGCCTCTATCCACCCAACGCGGAGACCAGGGCGCGCTACGAGGCGGAGACCGGCGCCCGGTAGCGCTGGGGGTGTGGGGGGACGACCGTCGTCCCCCCACTGGTTATTTCGCGAGCAATCGCCGCGCCTGCACGAGGTGCGGCTTGTCCACCATCTTCCCGTCGAGCGAGATCACGCCTGCGCCCGGTTGCGCCTCGAACGCGGCGGTCACGCGTTCCGCCCAGGCGCGTTCTTCCGCTGTCGGCGCATAGGCTTGCTCGATCACCGCGACCTGCGCCGGGTGGATCGCCATGCGCCCGACGAACCCCATGCGCCGCCCGGCCTCGCACTCCGCGCGCAGGCCGTCGAGGTTGCGGACGTCGGCGTAGATGGTGTCGATCGCCGGCACGCCGGCGGTCCCCGCGGCCATCAGCGTGAGCGCACGCGCGAGGCGGTAGGGCTCGTCCCAGGTGCCGTCGGGCAGGCGGTTCGTGCGCGCACCGAGCCCGGCGGCAAGGTCCTCGCCGCCCCAGGTGAGTGCCGTGAGGCGTGGCGCGCCGGCGTAGCCGCCGAGCGCGAACATCGCCGCCGGCGTCTCGGTGACGAGGGGCATGACCGGGATCGAACGGTCGGGCAGGCCGTCGCGCGCTTCGAGCGCCGAGAGCGCGGCATCGAGGCGCGCGAGATCGGAAGCGCTCTCGCATTTCGGCAGGACAATGCCGTCGGGCCGGGCGGCAACGATCGCGGCGAGGTCGGCCATGGTGAGGCCCGTGTCGAACGCGTTCACGCGCACCCAGGCCTGCGGCGCGGCGGGACGCGCGCGCAGCCAGGCGGCGGTCATCTCGCGCGCGATGCGCTTGCGGTCGGGCGCGACGGAGTCCTCGAGGTCGAGGATCAGGGCGGCCGCGCCGCTCTCGGGGCCGCGCGCGAGCTTGCGCTCGCTGTCGGCGGGGACGAACAGGAAGGAGCGCGGGATCATGCCGGCCGCTTGCGCATCAGCGCGGCGCGGCGGCAGCGCGCGACCACGGTGCCGTCCTGCTTCATCGCCTCGTGCAGCAAGGTGACGATGCCCTCGGAGGGGCGGGACTTGCTCTCGCGCGACGCCAGCACGGTGGTGCGCACGCGCACCGTGTCGCCGTGGAACAGCGGGGCGGGGAAAGCGACCTCCTCGAAGCCGAGATTGGCGACCGTGGTGCCGAGCGTGGTGTCGTGCACCGAGATGCCCACCATCAGCCCGAGCGTGAACAGCGAGTTGACGATGCGCTCGCCGAACGGGCTCGCCTTCATCGCCTCGGCATCGAGATGCAGCGCGGCCGGGTTCATGGTCATCGCGCAGAACAGCGTGTTGTCGGCCTCGGTGACGGTGCGGCGGATCGGGTGCTCGATCACCATCCCCTCGGCAAACTCCTCGAACCACAGGCCGGGCATCGCCGCTACTCCGCCGCCGCGCGGGCGCGAAACTTGCGCGCCGGTACCGAGGCGCGGTTCGCGTCCTTGTAGCCGAGGGCATCCTCGGCGATCAGCACGCGCTGCACGTTCGACGAGCCCTCGCCGACATTCAGCATCTCGATGAAGCCCTTGAACATGCTGATCGGATACTCGTCGGCGAGCGCATAGCCGCCGAAGATCTCGGTCGCGTTCGCCACTGCCGTCTTCGCCGCGCGCGAAGCGAAGTACTTGGCGAGGCTGGCGATGCGGTTCGCGGGTGCGCCGGCATCCATGGTCCCGGCGAGCTCGCGCACGAGCGCGCGGGCGGCGGCGATCTCGGCCGCCATGTCGGCGATCAGCCCCTGCACCATCTGGTAGCGCCCGATCGCCTGCCCGCCCACCACTCGCTCGCGCGCGTAGGCCGCGGCCTGGTCGAGGCAGCCCTGCGCCGCGCCCACCAGCCGTGCGGCGACGGTGAGCCGGCCGAACTCGAGCGCGTTCATGGCGATGCGGAACCCCTCGCCCTCGGCACCGAGCCGGTTCGCGGCCGGCACGACGAACTCGTCGAAGAACACCGCGCAGGAGGAGAGCACCGGCGAGAGGTTGCGCATCGGGATCGGATCGGCGCGGTAGCCGGGGGCCGAGCGCGGCTCGATCACGAAGGCGGTGATGCCGCGATGCCCGGCCGGCGGGTCGGTCTTGGCGAACAGCACCGCCGTGTCGGCCTCGTGCGCGAACGTGATCCATTGCTTCGAGCCGGAGATGCGGTAGGCGTCGCCGTCACGCGCCGCGCGCGTCTTCATCGCGCCGGCAGGGTCCGAGCCGCCGCCGGGCTCGGTCAGCATGAACGCGCCGATCCGCTCGCCGGCGATCAGCGGCGGGACGAACCGCGCGATCTGCTCGTCGGTGCCCCAGTTCAGGATCGTGAACGGGCAGGTCATCGCCTGCAGGTTCATGCAGTAGCCGAGATCGGGCCTGAGTCGGCTGATCTCCTCCGAGATCACCGCGACGGCCATGAAGCCGAGATCCGTGCCGCCGACCGATTCGGGGAAGGCCGCGCCGAACAGCCCCGCCTCGCCCATCGCGCGGATCAGCGGGCGCGGGAACGCGCGGCGCGCTTCGTAGGCGCCGATCTCACCCAGGATGCGGGCCTCGAACAGCCGGGTGACCGTGTCGCGGATCGCGGCAAGTTCGGGCGGCAGCGGATTGGGTGGCGGCATGGCAGGCATCTCAGCGTACCCCGTTCGCCTTGGCGATCGGCTGAACGAACTGCGGTTCGGTGTCCCAGGGGAACAGGATCCAGGTGTCCTGGCTAACCTCGGTGACGTAGGTGTCGACCAGCGGCTTGCCGGCCGGCTTGGCATAGATGGTGGCGAAATGGGCGTCCGGCAGCAGCGCGCGCACCACCTTGGCGGTCGCCCCTGTGTCCACCAGGTCATCGACGATCAGCCAGCCGGCTCCGGTGCCCGCCGCGACCGGCGGCTTCGTCACCTGCGGCTCGCCGCGATCCATCTCGTCGTAGGTGACGATGCTGACGGTCTCGATCTGCCGGCAGTCGAGCTCGCGCGCGACGATCGCGGCCGGGATCAGCCCGCCGCGGGTGATCGCCACGATCCCGTGCCAGGGGCCGAGCGGCAGCAGCTTCCAGGCGAGCGCCTTGCCGTCGCGATGCAGCTGGTCCCAGGTGACGGTGTAGAACTTGCGGCTCAACGGGGTGCTCCTGCCCCGAGCCCTGTACCACGTGCGAGTGAGCCGGAGGAGAGGGCCGTGACAGCCGGGCGAAGGGCCGCTAGCGTCGCGGGCGAACAACGAGACAGGGAGCCTCGGAGATGTTCCACCGGAGCCTTGCTGCGATCGCGCTCGTCGCCGCACTCGCCTCGCCCGCGATCGCGACCACGACGCTGATCGAGGCGCCCGCACCGCTCAGCCCGCCGGTCAAGCTGACCATCGGTGTGGTGAAGGTGCCGCATGTCGCGCCGTTCAACAGCGTGCCCGATGCCGCCCGTTCGCTCGGGGTGGAAGTCGAGCTCGTCAACTTCGTCCGCTACGCGGACGTGCGCACCGCGCTCGCCTCGGGGTCGATCGATGTCGGCTCGATCGGTCCGGCCGACGTGCCGATCGCGGTCAGCCAGAATCTCCGCGGCATCATCGGGCTGATGGGTGTCGGCGTCTCGGCGAAGCACCCGATCGTGCGCAAGGGCGTGACGCTGGAGCGATGGGAGGACCTCTACGGCAAACGCGTCGCGATCGCGCCGGGCAGCGCGGTTTGGTTCCAGTTCGCCGCCACCGTGACCGAACAGAACATCGCCTATGGCCGGCTCAACATCGTGAACATCCAGGGCGGCGGCCAGCCCTTCGTGCAGGCAATGGAGCGCGGCGACATCGACCTGTTCATCGGCTGGGAGCCGTTCGAGAGCATGGCCATCCAGCAGGGCCTCGCCTATCGCCAGACCAAGCTCGACTACTCGAAGAGCCGCGCGGTCGGCGCCGAGCTCGGCATGGTCGGGGCCACGCGCGCTGCGGTGGAGCAGAAGCGCGAAGCGCTGCGCCGGCTGGTATGGGCATATCTCAAGGTGCAGAACGATATCTCCGCGAGCAAGGAGGCGCTCGGCAACGCGATCGCGGCCTGGACCGGGCTGCCGGCGCAGGTCGCGAAGGCGGTCGCCGACGACATGACGCTCGAGCAGTCGCTGACGGTGGATCAGGTGCAGCGTCAGGCGCGCGAGTTCCATCGGCTCGGCGTGCTGGCGCGCGATGTCTCGGCGGAACTGCCGCAGTTCTTCGACCTGTCGATCTACCAGTCCGTCGTCAGGCGTTGATCGCGTCCGTCTTCGGGCGTGCGGGGCTGGGGGAGCTCGGCCTCGGCCTCGCCCTGCCGTTCGTCCTGGTGGTGATCTGGGAGGCGCTGGGGCGCAGCGGCGTCGTGCCGCAGGGCATCCTGCCGGCGCCGAGCCTGGTCGGGCAGGCGTGGTGGCACTGGGCCTTCGCCGATCCCGGCATGGGGCTCAATCCGTATCTCGGCACCTGGGCCGAGACGGTGCTGTTCAGCGCACGGCGCGTGTTCACCGGCTTCGCCTGCGCGATCGGTATCGGCGTGCCGATGGGAATCATGATCGGCTGGAACCGGCTCGTCGCCGGCGCCGTCGATCCGCTGATCCAGTCGCTCCGCCCGATCCCGATCACCGCCTGGCTGCCCTTCGCGATCGCCGTGTTCGGCATCCGCGACGCGGGGGCCGTGTTCCTGATCGGGCTCGGCGCGTTCTTCCCGATCGTCGTGAACGCCACCGCCGGCGCGCGCGACGTGCCGCGCAACCTGATCCGGGCGGCGCGGATGATGGGGGCGAACGAACGGCAACTGCTGCTGCGCGTGGTGCTGCCGGCCGCGCTGCCGAACGTGTTCACCGGCATGCGGCTGGGCCTGGGCATCGCCTGGACCGCGGTGATCGTGGCCGAGATCGTCGCGGTGAAGTCCGGGCTCGGCTACGTGCTGTGGGATGCCTACTACGTCGGGCGGATGGACGTGGTGATCGCCGACATGGTGTCGATCGGCATCGCCGGGTTCCTGTCGGACCGCGTGCTGGTCGCGGTGCAGCATCGGGTGCTGCACTGGAAGCAGACGGCGCGGGCATGACCGACGCGGTCGCCATCCGCGCACTCCGCAAGGTGTTCGACGGCCGGGCCGGCGCGGTCGAGGCGCTCGCCGCGATCGACATGACGCTGGCCGAGGGCGAGTTCGCCTGCATCCTCGGCCCCTCGGGCTGCGGCAAATCGACGCTTCTCAACGTGATCGCCGGGTTCGAGGCGCCGACGGAAGGAACCGCGACCGTCTTCGGTTCCCCCGTCGCTGCGCCGGGACCCGACCGCGCCGTGGTGTTCCAGGAGGCCTCGCTTTTCCCCTGGCTGTCGGTCTGGGACAACGTCACCTTCGGGCCGCGCATGCTCGGCCGGCCGAAGGCGGAGACGAATGCGCTCGCGCGGCGCTTCCTCGATCTGGTCGGGCTCGCGGGGTTCGAGCACCACCTGCCGGATCAGCTTTCGGGCGGCATGAAGCAGCGCGTCGGCATCGCCCGCTGCCTGATCCTCAACCCTCGCGTCTATCTGATGGACGAGCCGTTCGGCGCGCTCGATGCGCAGACGCGGATGCAGATGCAGGAGCTGCTCACCCATGTGTGGGACGAGGCGCGCGGCACGGTTCTGTTCATCACCCACGACATCGACGAGGCGATCTTCCTCGCCGACACGGTCTATGTGATGACCGCGCGGCCGGGGCGGATGCGCAGCCGCATCGTGATCGACCTGCCGCGGCCGCGCTCGATCGAGCTCCTGACCGATCCGCGCTTCAACGCGCTGCGCGCCGACATCCTGCGCCAGATCCGCGAGGAGGCGACCAGGGCCATGGCGGCGATCGAGGCGGAGGAGCGGGCGCGCCGATGACGGTGCAGGCGCTGGTGTTCGACGTGTTCGGCACGGTGGTGGACTGGCGCAGCAGTGTCGCGCGCGAGGTCGCCGCCGCCGCGCGCCGGATCGGCGTCGCGACCGACGGGATCGCGCTCGCCGATGCCTGGCGCGCCGCATACGCGCCGTCGATGGATCGGGTACGCAAGGGCGCGCTGCCCTGGACCACGATCGATGTGCTGCATCGCGCGGCGCTGGATACGCTGCTGCCGCGCTTCGGGCTCGACGCCCTGGACGAGGCGACGAGGGATCATCTGAACCGCGCCTGGCACCGGCTTGATCCGTGGCCGGACAGCGTCGCGGGGCTGCGGCGGCTTCGCCATCGCCATATGCTGGCGACGCTGTCGAACGGCAATGTCGCGCTGCTCGCGAACATGGCGAAGCACGCGCGCCTGCCCTGGGACGTGATCCTCTCGGCGGAGCTGTTCGGACACTACAAGCCCGATGCGGAGGTCTATGACGGCGCGTGCCGGTTGCTCGACCTGAAGCCCGCGCAGGTGATGATGGTGGCCGCGCACAACGGCGACTTGCGTGCGGCCGCTGCGCGCGGGCTGCGCACCGCTTTCGTCGTGCGCCCGACCGAGTACGGGCCGGCGCAGACCGGGGACCTCGCCGCGGACGGGCCTTGGGATGTCGTCTGCGCCTCGTTCACGGAGCTTGCGTCTGTGCTCGGCTGCTGACGCGGATCAGCCATCCGCGCGACTCCTTTGACTTTCCCGGCCCGAACCGGCAAACGAGCGCTGTGCCGGGACGTTCTCCCGGCGGCGCTTCGGCCGCGTGAGCGGCGCGCTTGACCCGATCCGGGTCGCGCTGGCCTGCCGGAGCCCCTCGACACCTCCTCGGAATTGCCCGGTTCACGCGGGGCGTCCAATCCCCGATCGCGGTGCCGCCGACGCGGCGCCGCCCGTGCGCGCACGCGCCGGAACCATGAAAGACTGTCGTTGTGACGACGTTCAATGACCTCGGCCTCGCCGCCCCGATCCTCGAGGCGGTCGCCGAGGAGGGCTACGACACCCCCACCCCGATCCAGGCCCAGGCGATCCCCGCGCTGCTCCAGGGCCGCGATCTGATCGGCATCGCCCAGACCGGCACCGGCAAGACGGCCGCCTTCGCGCTGCCGATCCTGGACCGCCTGCGCGATCGCCGCCCCACGCCGAAGCGCGCCTGCCGTGCGCTCGTGCTGAGCCCGACGCGCGAGCTTGCAAGCCAGATCGCCGAGAGCTTCCGCACCTACGGCCGCCATCTCGGCCTGCGTGTCGCCACCGTGTTCGGCGGCGTCGGCCACCAGCCGCAGGTTGCCGCACTCGCCCGCGGCGTCGACATCCTGGTCGCCACGCCGGGCCGGCTGATCGACCATCTGCAGGGACGCACCGCCTTCCTCGATGCGGTCGAGGTGTTCGTGCTCGACGAGGCGGACCAGATGCTCGACATGGGCTTCATCCAGCCGATCCGCCGGATCGTCTCGGCCCTGCCGGCCGACCGCCAGACGCTGCTTTTCTCGGCCACCATGCCGCAGGCGATCGCGAGCCTCGCGAACGACCTGCTGAAGGACCCCGTGCGGGTCTCGGTGGCACCCGTCGCCACCACGGCCGAGCGGGTCGAGCAGCGCGTCATCCATGTCGCGCATGGCGACAAGCGGATGCTGCTCGCCAGGCTGCTGCAGGGCGAGGCGGAGGGCCGCACGCTGGTGTTCGTGCGCACCAAGCACGGCGCCGATCGCGTTGTGCGCCAGCTCGAGGCTGACGGGATCGCCGCGAACGCGATCCACGGCAACCGCAGCCAGGGTCAGCGCGAGGCGGCGCTGCGCCAGTTCCGCGATGGTCGCGTGCCCGTGCTGGTCGCGACCGACATCGCCGCGCGCGGCATTGATGTCGATGGCGTGACGCACGTGATCAACATGGACCTGCCGAACGTGCCCGAGCAGTACGTGCACCGGATAGGCCGCACGGCGCGCGCGGGTGCTGCCGGCGTGGCGATCAGCTTCTGTTCGGCCGAGGAGCGGCCCTTCCTGCGCGACATCGAGAAGCTGATCCGCCGCGCGCTGCCCGCGGAGGGCGAGCCTGTGCGTGGTGCCGCGCCGGTCGCTGCGCCCAAGCCGCATCGCGCGTCCCAGCGTCCCGCCAAGTCGCAGCCTCGTCCGCGCGGCCGCGGCGAGCCCCGCGCCGAGCCGGTGCGCGGCGATGGCCGCCATGCGATGGCCGGCATGCCGTTCATGGCCGCCTCCCGCCGCGCCTGATCGCCGGACACGACGCGGCGGTTGCGCCGCCGCGCCGTGATCTGCATAGGGTGACGGCATGGATGCTGCCCATCCCCTGATCGCAACGATCGGCCTCGGCCTGCTCTACGCATTGGTGGGCGGCACGGTCGCGGCGCTGATCCGGCTGCCGCCGATCGTCGGCTATCTCGCTGCCGGCATTATGCTCGGGCCGCACACGCCCGGCATCGTCGGCGACCAGGCGACCGCGCTCGAACTCGCCGAACTCGGCGTGATCCTGCTGATGTTCGGCGTGGGGCTGCATTTCAGCCCGGCCGAGCTGATTGCGGTGCGCCGTGTCGCCGTGCCGGGCGCGATCGCGCAGATGGGCACGGCGACGGTGTTCGGTGCCCTGGTCGCGCAGCTCTGGGGCTGGTCCTGGCCGGCCGCGATCGTGTTCGGGCTGACGCTCTCGGTCGCCTCGACGGTGGTGCTGCTGCGCGCGCTGACCGAGCGCAACCTGCTCGGCACGCCCGAGGGTCACATCGCGGTCGGCTGGCTGGTGGTCGAGGACATCGCGGTCGTGGTCGCGCTGGTGGTGCTGCCGGGCATCGCCGGGTTCTTCGGCGGCAGCCCGGCCGGTGCGCTTGCGGGCATCGACGTCGAGCAGCTCGGCATCGCGCTGGCGATCGTGTTCAGCAAGTTCGCGCTGTTCGCGGCACTGATGGTGCCGCTCGGCCGGCGCGTCGTGCCCTGGGTGCTGGTGATGGTCGCGCATCTGAAGTCGCGCGAGCTGTTCACGCTCGCCGTGCTCGGCATGGCGCTCGGCATCGCCTATGTCTCGGCCAAGGTGTTCGGCGTCAGCTTCGCGCTCGGCGCGTTCTTCGCCGGCATGGTGATGCACGGCTCGGGCATGGCCACGCGCGCGGCCGAGCAGTCGCTGCCGTTCCGGGACGCCTTCGCGGTGCTGTTCTTCGTCGCGGTCGGGATGATGTTCGACCCCTCGGTGTTGGCCGAGCGGCCCGGTGCGGTGCTGGCGACACTCGCGATCGTGATGATCGGCAAGTCGGTCGCGGCGATCGCGATCATGGTGCTGTTCCGCCAGAGCCGGGCTGCGGTCTGGACGGTTGCGGCCGCGCTCGCGCAGGTCGGCGAGTTCTCGCTCGTGCTGGCCGAACAAGGGATCGCGCTTGGGCTGCTGCCGGTCGAAGGGCGGGACCTCGCGCTCTCGGCGGTGCTGTTCTCGATCGCGCTCAATCCGCTTGCCTTCGTGTTCGCGCGCTGGATGGCCGGGCGTGGGACCCCCGCCGTCATCGTGACCGAGCATCGGCCGCCGGGCCCACCACCCGAACCGGCACGATCGGCCGACACGGTCTCGACGCGGTCCCGGTGATTCGAGCGCGCGGGGCCGGCTCGACGCTCCCGACCCGCTGGTCCATGCTGTCGCCGCGTCAGACAGCGGGGGCAGAGGATGCGGAAGCGAAGCCTGGGCCGGTCCGGCGTTGCCGTGCCGCCGGTGGTGATTGGCGGCAATGTGTTCGGCTGGACGGCGGACCAGGCGATGTCGTTCCGCCTGCTTGACGAGGCGGTGGCGTCCGGGCTGAACGCGATCGACACGGCGGATGTCTATTCGACCTGGGTGACCGGCCATGCCGGAGGCGAGTCCGAGACGATCATCGGGGAATGGCTGAAGGCCCGCCCGGGGATGCGCGACCGGGTGGTGATCCTGACCAAGGTCGGGATGGAGATGCCGGGCCAGGGCAAGGGGCTGTCCTCGGCCTGGATCGCGCGCGCGGTCGAGGCCAGCCTCACGCGGCTCGGCATCGAGACGATCGATCTCTACCAGGCCCACAAGGACGACGAGACGACGCCGCTGGAGGAAACGCTCGGCGCCTTCGCGCGGCTGATCGAGCAGGGCAAGGTGCGTGCGCTTGGCGCATCCAATTACAGTGCGGCCCGGCTTGATGTGGCGCTCGCGACCAGCGCCCGGCTCGGCCTGCCCCGCTTCGAGAGCCTCCAGCCTCTCTACAACCTGATGGAACGCACGGTCGAGGCGGAGCTGCTGCCGCTCTGCCGCGCGCGCGAGGTGGGCGTGATCCCGTATTCCTCGCTCGCCTCGGGCTTCCTCACCGGCAAGTACCGATCCGAGGCGGATCTCGGCAAGAGCGTGCGCGGCGCGCGCAGTGTCGCCAAGCACATGACGCCGCGCGGGATGCGGGTGCTGGCCGCGCTCGATGCGGTCGCCGCGCGGGTCCACGCGACGCCGACCCAGGTGGCGCTGGCTTGGCAGCTCGCGCGCCCCGGAATCACTGCGCCGATCGCGAGTGCGACGAGCCTCGAGCAGTTGCGGGACCTCGTGCGGGCGGCGAGCCTGGAACTCGACGCGGAGGCGGTCGCGGCGCTGGACGCGGCGAGCGCCTGAGCGCGGACCGGGGGGCGGCCGAGTCCCGCCTCAGCGCGCGGGGGTCGGGGCTGGCGCCTCGGCGACGCGGCCGAGCTCAGCCGGCAGCAGCAGCCACCACAACCCGCGCTCGCGCATCCGTCCTGCGGCCTCGGCCGCCTCCTCGCCCCAGCCCCAGAACAGGTCGCCGCGCACCGGGCCGCGGATCGCTCCGCCGACATCCTGCGCGAGCACGATCCGGTTGAGCTGGCGCTGCGTCATCGGATCGCGCGTGGCGATCCAGAGCGGGATGCCGAGCGGGATATGCACGTGGTCGACGGCGATCGACCGGCCGGGCGTCAAGGGCGCGCCGAACGCGCCCGGCGGGCCCTCGTCGAGGCGCAGGCCGCGGATCTCGCGGAAGAACACGTAGGACGGGTTCTGCTGCATCACCGCGCGCGCCTCGCCCGGATTGGCGCGCAGCCACGCGCGGATCGACTGCATGCTGACCTGATCGAGCGTCATCGCGCCGCGCTCGACCAGCACGCGCCCGATCGGCACGTACGGATGGCCGTTCTGTCCGGCGAAGCCGACCCGCGCGATCCCGCCCTCGGCCAGCCGCACCCGGCCCGAGCCCTGCACGTGCAGGAAGAACGCGTCGATCGGGTCATCGAGCCAAAGGAGTTCGAGGCGCCGGCGGTCCAGCGCCCCGCCCTCGATCTCGGCCCGGCTGGCATAGGGGACGAGCCGGCCGTCCCGCACCTGCCCGGCCGTGCGCCGTCCGGCGAGTTCGGGCATGAAGTCGCCGAGATCGACGGCGATCAGGTCGGGCGGGCGCTGCAGCAGTGGCACCTGTTCGGCACCGCGCCGGCGCCGGCTGCCGGTGAGCTCCGGCTCGAAATAGCCGGTGAAGGTGCCATAGGGATCGGCCGGTTGCGTCACGGTGTTGGAGGCGAGCCAGGGCCGGAACCGGGCCTCGAAGAAGTCCCGCGCCGCGGCGTGATCGCCGGGCGCGATCGCCGCCGCCTCGTCGCAGAGCGGCAGCCAGTCGGCCACCCGGCCCGCGAGCGGCGCGGCCGCCTCGCCGCCGCCGAGCCTCCGGTCGGCCGGCATCTGGCGCAGCCGCGCGCAGGTCTCGGCGAAGGCCGGCAGGGCGTCGGCGTGGGTGTCGTCGGACCAGCCGGGCAAGGTGGCGAAGCGCGCCGGCTGGAGGCCCAGCCGGTCGGGCGGGCCTGCCTGCTGCGGGACCGGCACGGCGATGCAGCCGCCCAGCACGATCAGGCAGGCAGCCGCGATGCTGCAGCGCAATCTTGCGCGGCCCGGTTGCAACGGACCCTGAACCGGTGCGTCGGATGGCAAGGACGACGCGGGTGCGCGCGCCACTATTCCGAACGGGTCCCGACCAGCAGCCAGGTCGGGTCGGCCGAGTTCAGGTCACGCGCGAAGGACCAGACGTCCACGGTCTCGGTGACCGCCTCGCCGCCGGCGACCACGCTGCCGTCCGGGCCATAGGTCATGTTGATCTGATCCGAGACGAAGCGGACCCCGATGGTCGCCACCGTCCCGCGCAGATCGACCTCGAGGATCGCACTTTCGCGCAGCGCCACGAGATCGGTGCGCTGGCGCTCGCCGGCCTGCTCGCGCGCCGTGATCGCCGCGTCGAAATCGCCGAAAACCTCGGGCGACAGCAGCGTGCGCAGCGTGTCGCGGTCGCCGCGCGCGAAGGCGTCGACGATCATCGCGAAGGCGCCCTCGGCGCCGACCAGGAAGCCAGTCGGATCGAAGTCGGGGTCGATCTGGCGGATGCGGGCGAGGGTCTGTCCGGCCGTGCTGGCGGGATCGGGGAGGCTCCGCTTCGGGCCCGGCCCGCCGATCCGGGGCGGACCCACCTCCTCGGCGCGCGTGTCGATCGTGCGCGCGGCCTCCTCGCCGGCCCCGGTCGGCTCGACCGGCGTCGGCGGGCGTTCATAGCCGGTGCGCCGACCCAGGATGCTGCGCAGCCGGAGCACAAGGAACGCGGCGACCATCCCGAACAGGATCAGGTCGATCGGGAAACCGCCGCTCATCGGAGATCGTCGCCCCTCATTGCACGTGACATAAGGGAGAGGGGGAGGATTCACAAGCAGACTTGGCCGCCGATCGCCCGCTTGCGACCGGCCCGCGGCCCGGCTAAGCGCGGCGCATGATCCTGCTCCGCCACGGCCAGTCCGAGTTCAACGCCGCCTTCACGTCGAGCCGGGTCGATCCCGGCATCGCCGATCCGCGCCTGACCGAGCTCGGCCGAGCACAGGCGCGTGAAGCCGCACAGGCGCTGAAGGGTGAGCGGCTCGCGCGCATCATCGCGAGCCCGTACACGCGGGCGCTCGAAACCGCGGCCATTGTCGCCGGCGCGCTCGACCTGCCGGTCGTGGTGAACCCGATCGTGCGCGAGCGCTGCGCCTTCACCTGCGACATCGGCACGCCGGTCACCGAGCTCGCCCGCCGCTGGCCCGATCTCGACTTCAGCCACATCGACGAGGTGTGGTGGCCGGCGCTGACCGAGAGCGAGGCCGAGGTCGAGGCGCGCGCCGCCGCGTTCCGGGCCGAGATGGCCGCGATCCCGGACTGGTCGGACACGCTGGTGGTAAGCCACTGGGGCTTCATCCTCGCGCTGACCGGCGAACGGACGCAGAACGGACAGTGGCGCCGTTGCGATCCCACCCAGCCGGGGCCAGCGGCGGTGCCCTGGGTGATCGGCTGAGCCCCGCTCAGGCGGCCGCGCGGGCATCCTCCGCGGCGTAGGCGATCGCGAGGTCGCCCACCCCGTCCACGTGACCCTCCAGCCGGTCGCCCGGCTTCACCGCGCCAACGCCGGCGGGCGTGCCGGTCATGATCAGATCGCCCGGGGCGAGGGCGACGAGGCGCGAGAGATACGCGATCGTCTCGGGCACGGACCAGATCTGCTGCGCGAGGTCGCCCTGCTGGCGGATCGCGCCGTTCACCTTCAGCCAGATCGCCCCCTTGGCCGGATGGCCGATGCGGGATGCCGGCGAGATGGGCGTGATCGGGCAGGACTGGTCGAACGCCTTGCCGATCTCCCAGGGTCGCTGGAGCTTCTTCGCCTCCGCCTGGCGGTCGCGGCGCGTCATGTCGAGCCCGACCGCGTAGCCGAACACGTGATCCAGCGCGGCTGCCTCGTCGATCGCCGCGCCCGCCTTGCCGATCGCGACCACGAGTTCGATCTCGTGGTGCAGGTCCGCGGTCGCGGGCGGGAAGGGGATGGTCGCGCCCGAGAGCACGATCGCATCCGCGGGCTTGGCGAAGAAGAACGGTGGCTCGCGGTTCGGGTCGTGCCCCATCTCGCGCGCGTGCTCGGCAAAGTTGCGGCCGACGCACCAGATGCGGCGCACCGGGAACAGCGTGTCGGTGCCGGCGACGGGGATGGCGGGCACGGGCGGCGGATCGATCGCGTAGGCCAAGGCGTCCTCGCTGGTTGTGTCGGGGAGCTGTGTCGGGCGCCCGGCTGCTAGGGCCGGGCCCGCCGTCCGTCAAGGCCGCGAGCCTTGCCGCCTCCGGCCCCGCGTGGTAGCGGGCCGGCGCACACCGCGAAGGGCGAGACGATGAACGAGACGACCGGCAACGGCAACGGCAAGGCCGGGGACGGCCAGGGCGGCACCACGCCCGGGCTGGTGGTGAACCTGCAGTACGTGAAGGACCTGTCCTTCGAGGTGCCGGGCGCCCCCGACATCTTCGTGCAGATGAAGCAGCAGCCCGAGGTGGCGATCAACCTGGACGTGAACGCCCGCCAGGTCGCCCAGGGCAGCTTCGAGGTGGTGCTCTCGATCCGCGCCGAGGCGAAGTCGGCCGGCAAGGCCGCCTTCATCGCCGAGCTCGACTACGCCGGCATCTTCACCCTGAACAACATCCCGAAGGATCTGGTCGAGCCGGTGCTGCTGGTCGAGGCGCCGCGGCTGCTGTTCCCGTTCGCGCGCAACATCGTCGCCGAGGTCACGCGCGACGGCGGCTTCCCGCCGGTGATGCTGCAGCCGATCGACTTCCTGGCCCTGTGGCAGAGCCGCAAGCAGCAGCAGGCGGGCGGGACGAACCCCGCCCCACCCCCGGTGGCGAACGCCTGACGCGGGCTCAGGCGCGCACGCCCCTCGGTGCAGCCGCAGCTGCGGCCGCGACGAGCGCGGTGCCCACCGCCGCACCCCCGAACAGCACGCGGTAGCCGACCAGCGGCAGCAGTGCGCCCACCGCGCCCGCCCCGGCCGCGAGGCCGACGAACAGGCAGAAGGCGAAGGCCGCCATCCCGGTCGAGCGGCTTTCGGGCAGCATCTCCGATCCGCGCGCCTGCAAGACTCCGTGGAAGCACCCCAGGGCGAGGCCGCCGATGAAGGTGGCGGCCGCCAGCGCGACGAGCGGCGGGGCGAACGCCACACCGCCGAGCCACACGACCAGCCCCGCGCCGCCGCCGATCAGCAGCCCGCGCTCGCCGAAGCGCCGCACCAGCAGACCCGCGATCCGCGTGTACAGCAGCGCGCCGAGCCCCGCCGCGCCCAGGATCAGCCCGGCCCAGGTGAACGAGAGCCCGTAGCCTTCGACCAGGAAGGCGCCGATGAAGGGCGGCGCGCCGAAGGCGAAGGCGCCCTCCAGCCCGACCAGGATCAGCAGCCGCCGCGCCGGGGCGCGGCGCAGCAGCATCGCGTAGCGCGCAAGGGCGCTTGAGCCGGGCCCCTGCCGCGCCGGCGGGAGGCGTGCCGCCTCGCGCCAGAGCGGGACTGCGGCCGCGAGGCCCGCCGCGCCGAGCACCGCGAACACCGGCCGCCAGCCCACGGCATCCCCGGCGATGCCGGCGAGCGGCGCGGTGACGAGGTTCGACAGCACCATGCCCGTCATGAACCGGCCGAGTGTCGCCTGCCGGTTCGCATAGGTGGTGGCGTCGCCGATCAGCGCGATCGCGACCGGAATGAGCCCGCCCGCGAACGCTCCGGCGACCGCGCGCGCGACGGTCAGCGTGCCGAGCGTGGGCGCAAGTGCGGCCGCGAGGGTCGCGGCGCCGTAGCAGGCCATGCAGACCGCGATCAGCCGCAGCTTGCCGAACCGGTCGCCGAGCGGGCCGAGCACGGGCTGGGCGAGGCCGTAGGCAAGGGTGAAGCCCGCGAGCACCGGGGCGGCGGCTGCGACGGTGGCGTCGAAGCCGGAGGCGATCAGCGCCAGCAGCGGGTCGGCCAGCCGGATCCCCGCTCCCGAAAGGAACCCCGTCAGGATGAGGATCGGCAGGGGCAGCGCGGCGGAGGTCACTGGGCGACCATCGCCCGGCGCGGCGTGCCGGAAAAGGGCCCGCGGCGCATCGCGCCGTGCACCGAACGCGTGACCTGTTTGCTACAGCCAGCCCTTGCGGCGGAAATACATCACCGGCAGTACCGCCGAGGCCACCATCAGCGCGAGCGCCAGCGGGTAGCCGATACCCCATTCCAGCTCCGGCATGTACTGGAAGTTCATGCCGTAGATCGAGGCGATCAGGGTCGGCGGCATCAGCGCGACCGCGACCACCGAGAAGGTCTTGATCACCGCCGTCTGCTCGATGTTGATCAGGCCGAGCACGGCATCCAGCAGGAAGGTCGCCTTGTCGTTCAGGAAGTGGGCGTGTTCCTGCAGGCCGCGCACATCGCGCGCCAGCGTCTTGATGCGCGGCTTGTTCTCCTTGCGGATCGCCGTCTCCTTCTCGACCGCGATGAAGGCGAGGATGCGCGAGAGGCCGACGAGGGTGTCGGACGCGCGGGCGGTCGTCTCGCCCACCTGGCCGAGAGCGATGAGCGCGTCCTTGAGGGCGGCGTCCTTTGCCGAGGCGGTCTCGCGGCTCTTCGCCAACTTGAAGGCGGCGTGGCTCCGGCGGTCCATCTCCGCCGCCACCCGCTCGAGGATATCGGCAAGCCGGTCGACGACGTGCTCGAAGAGGCCAAGCATCACCCCGTCGGAGGTCGCGACCATCGCCGGGTTCTTCTGCGCCCGCGCGGCGAACATGCCGAACGCCTTCGGGGTGGCGTGGCGGACAGTGACCAGCGTCTGCGTGGTGAGCACGAAGGTGATCGCGGCCGAGCCGAGCTCGCCCGTCTCGGAGCCATACATGAACGAAGCCGTCAGGAACAGCGCCTCGCCCTCGCGGTAGAGGCGCGAGGAGGCCTCGATCTCCTGCTGCTCCTCGCGGGTCGGCAGCTCGACGCCGATCAGCCCCTCGACGATCCGCTCCTCCTGCGGCGTGGGCTGGAGCAGGTCGATCCAGACCGGCTGGATCGCCGTCAGCGCTGGCTGGTCCGGCAGCACGGGGGGAGCCAGGGTGGCGGGGGACGGCGCCTCGCCGACCACCAGCTTGCCGTTCTCGACGCGATACGTGGTGATCATGGACCGTTCCCGCTGAAGCCCTTCCCTTCTAGCCAAGCCGGGCGGCGACGGCCAAGCGCGGCCTGCTCAGAGCAGGCCCAGGAGCCGCGCGCCCAGGCCGAAGATCACCAGCACGATCAGCACGTCGATGACGATCGCGAGCAGCAGGACCACGATCGAGACCAGGAACAGCCGCCGGTCCGCCTCGACCAGGGCGACCGACATCAGCACGATCGCGAGCGCCGGCGCGGGGTTGCCGAACGGGATCGGCAAGGCGAGCAGGGTCGCGTTCAACCCGAGCAGGATCGCCGCCGCGATCTCCACCCCGCGATGCGGCAGCGGCAGCGTGCCGGCCCGGACGCGGGCTTCCAGCTTGACGAGCCAGGGCTTGGCGCGCGTCAGCACCGACACCATCGCCGTGCGCGGGATGGTGCGCCCGCGCACGACCCTTGGCAGCAGGGGCTGCGGATAGCCGAGCAGCATCATCGCGCTCAGGATGATGATGGGCGTGCCGAGCAGGCCCGAGAGACCGGGGATCGGCGCCGGGATCAGGTTCGGCAGCGCGAGCGCCAGCATCAGCAGGCCGTAGCCGCGATCGCCGAGCGCGGTCATCAGGTCGCCGATCGCGATCCGCTCGCTCGGCCAGGCGCGGCAGAGATCGAGCAGCAGGTCGGAGGCGCGCCTGCGCTCGCCGGGCCGCTCGATGGCGCCCACCGGCGGCGGCGACTTCGTTTCGGTCGGCGCGTCGGCGGCAGGGGCGAGCGCGTGCGCTTCTGCGGGATCATGGGTCACAGCGCGTCCGCTACCCCGTAGCCCGGCGATCGCCTCTACACAATCCGATCAACGGACCGAGCGCAGGCCGGCCGCCCTGACCGGATTGGCCGCCCGGCGCGCCGGCATGACGGCCCGGCCGAACGGCGGAGGATGTGATGGGACGTCTGGACGGGCGCGTCTGCCTGGTGACGGCCGGGTCGGCGGGCATCGGGCTGGCGATCGTGCGCCGGTTCGCGGCCGAGGGCGCGCGGGTGGTCGCCGCCGATCGTGATCCCCATCCGGACGCCGTCCCCGCGGACGGGCCGCTCGTACCGGTCCGGGGCGACATGGCCAGTGCGGCCGACGTGCGGCGGGCGGTGCAGACCTGTCTCGACCGCTTCGAGGGACTCGACGTGCTCGTGAACGGGGTCGCGAACGCCACACCCCCCCCTGCCGGTCACCGAGCTCGACGGCGCGCTCTGGGACCGTGCGGTCAGCACCGACGTGACCAGCGCCTTCCCCGCGTGCAAGGCGGCGATCCCGCATCTGGTCGCCAGGGGCGGCGGCGCGATCATCAACATTGCCTCGCAGCTCGGCATCGCCGCGCAGCCCGGCTGGTCGGTCTATTGCGCGTCGAAGGCCGCGCTGATCCAGCTCACCAAGGTGCTGGCGCTCGACCACGCGAAGCAAGGCATCCGGATCAACGCGCTCTCGCCCGGGGCGGTGATCACGCCGCGCCTGCTGAGCCGCTACGGCCCCCCCCCGAGGCGACCGAGGCCGCGCTCGCGCCGCGCCAGCCGATCGGCCGGCTCGGCCGGCCCGAGGAGATCGCCGCCGCCGCCCTGTTCCTCGCGAGCGAGGATTCGTCCTTCATGACGGCGGCGAACCTGGTGGTGGACGGCGGCTACACCCCCTGCCGAGGCGCGGTCAGAAGTTGACCCGATCGGCGCCTTTGAGCGCAAGCATCCGGCGCGCGTCCTCCGGGCTCGCCACCTCCAACCCCAGCCCCTCGATCAACTGGCGCGCGCGGCTCACCTGCTCGGCGTTCGAGCGCGCGAGCTGGCCGGGGCCGATCCAGAGCGAGTCCTCCAGCCCGACGCGCACATTGCCACCCATCACCACGGCCTGGGCGGCGATGGCGAACTGGTTGCGGCCCGCGCCCAGCACCGACCACTCGTAGTCGCGGCCGAACAGCCGGTCGGCCGTCCGCTTCATGTGCGCGACATCCTCCGGATGCGTGCCGATCCCGCCCAGTATGCCGAACACCGACTGGATGAACAGCGGCGGCTTGACGAGCCCGCGGTCGAGGAAGTGGGCCAGCGTGTAGAGATGACCGATGTCGTAGCACTCGATCTCGAAGCGCGTGCCGTTCTCGGCGCAGGAGGTCAGGATGAACTCGATGTCGGCAAAGGTGTTCTTGAAGATCCGCTCCTTCGAGCCTTCCAGATACGGCCGCTCCCAGTCGTGCTTGAACTCCCTGTAGCGGGCGAGCATCGGGTAGAGGCCGAAATTCATCGAGCCCATGTTGAGCGAGGCGACCTCGGGCGCGAACACTTTCGCCGGGCGCACACGCTCCTCCACCAGCATGGTCGGCGCGCCGCCGGTGGTGATGTTCACGACAACGTCCGCGCGCTGCTTGATCACGCGCAGGAATGGCAGGAAGGCATCGGGCGACTGGTCGGGTGCGCCGGTGGTCGGATCGCGCGCGTGCAGGTGCACGATCGCCGCGCCGGCCTCGGCCGCGCCGATCGCGGCTTCGGCGATCTCCTGCGGCGTGATCGGCAGATGCGGCGACATCGACGGCGTGTGGATCGCCCCGGTGACGGCGCAGGTGATGATGACTTTCCGGCTGGCCATGGCTTCCTCCGGGGCGGAACGGGACGCGTCGCGATCGGGCGCCCCGGGTGTACCGGGTTCGCATGATGGCCGCCAGGGAGGATCGCCGAGGCTGGGCGATGCCCCGATCAGGTCGGAGGTGTCACGACCGGATGCGCCGCGCTGTAGGGCATGATCCGCATCGCCTCGTGGCGCAGCAGCGCGATCCGCGCCCGTGGATGCATCTGCAACGATCCGTCGGCGGCGCGGCCGGTCGCGTAGTGCCAGACGGTGATCGTGCCGGCGGCATGCAGGCGCTTGGCGACCACCGGGACGGCCTCGCCGCGCCCGCAGGCCGCGCGCTCATCCGCGGTGATGCCGACCACCACGGTGTCACGCGGTCCGACCACCTGAAGCAGCGTCACAGCGTCGGTTGCCGAAGCGCCGGCGGGAACGGCGAGGCAGGCCGCGGCGGCCATGGCGAGACGGCGGGCCAGGGCGATCACGGGCCGCTCCCCGGCTGGTGCCGCGCGGGAGGCCCGCACCGCCTCATCTCAATTTGATGGCCGAGCGCGTTTCGAGGGTGTGCGGATCGCCGTTCGCCGTCCGCATCACGTCGCGGAACGGGTGCATCCCCGTGCGGCCAATGCCTGCCTCGGCGAGCCACTGCG
>CALKJX010000155.1 GCA_937995555.1 uncultured Elioraea sp. | reverse complement strand
CGAGAGCGTCACCAGCGGCACGTAGCCGTTCGGCCCCATCAGGCTGTCGGTGATCTGGCGCGCGAGCCGGTTGCGCACGGAGGCGAGCAGGGCGTTGAAGCCGCGCGCGCCGCCGGCGGCATCCTGGATGCCTTCCAGGATCGTCGGCAGGTCGCGGATCGAGACGCGCTCGGCGAGCAGCGCCTGGAGCACGCGCTGGATCGTGCCGGTGCCGATCTGCGCCGCAGTGAGATCGGCGACCAGGCGCTGATGCTCGCGCGGCAGGTCGTCGATCAGCTTCTGCGTCTCGGCGAAGGAGAGCAGCTCGGCGAGATGGTCGCGCACGAGCTCGGTCAGGTGCGTGACCAGCACCGAGGCCGGATCGACCACCGTGTAGCCGCGCGCCGCCGCCTCGTCGCGCAGCGTCTCCTCGATCCAGGCGGCGGGCAGGCCGAAGGCGGGCTCGGTGGTGCGCTCGCCCGGCAGCGCGATCGGACCGCCGCGCGGGTCCATCGCCATCATCATGGTGGGGCGGAGCTCGGCGCGCCCGGCCTCGATCTCCTTCAGCCGCACGACATAGGTGTTGGGCGGCAGCTGGACGTTGTCCTGGATCCGCACGGGCGGCAGCAGATAGCCGAGCTCGACTGCGAGGCTGCGGCGGAGCGCGCGGATCTGTTCGGTGAGCCGCTGGCCGGACTCGCCGGTGGCGAGCCGCAGCAGGCCGTAGCCGAGTTCGAGCCGGATCGCATCTATCCGCAGCGCCTGGGCGGGATCCTCCTCGACGGCGGGGGCCGGCGCTTCGGTGAGCGGCGCATCCGCGACATCCGCGTCCGTCCCGGCCTTGTGGCGCGTCCAGGCCGCGGCGCCGGCGGCACCGGCGAGCAGCAGGAAGGGCAGCATCGGCAGGCCCGGCATCAGCGCGAGCACGGCCGCTGCACCGGAGGCGAGGGCGAGCGGCTTCGGGCTGCCCGCAAGTTCGCGCAGCAGCGCCTTGTCCGCGCTCCCCTCCACACCCGCCTTCGTGACGACGATGCCGGCCGCGGTGGAGACGAGCAGTGCGGGGATCTGGCTCACCAGACCGTCGCCGATCGTGAGCAGCGTGTAGGTGGTCGCCGCGTCGCCGAGCGCCATGCCCTGTCGGCCGACGCCGAGGGCGAGCCCGCCGACGATGTTGATCAGCGTGATGATCAGGCCCGCGATCGCATCGCCGCGCACGAACTTCGCCGCACCGTCCATGGCGCCGAAGAACGCGCTCTCCTCCTCGAGCTGCTTGCGCCGTGCGCGCGCGCCCGCCTCGTCAATCAGCCCGGCGGAGAGATCGGCGTCGATCGCCATCTGCTTGCCCGGCATGGCATCGAGGCTGAACCGCGCCGCGACCTCGGCGATGCGGCCCGAGCCCTTGGTGATGACGACGAAGTTCACCAGCACCAGGATCGCGAACACGATCAGGCCGATCACCACGTCTCCGGCCATCAGGAACCCGCCGAACGCGGCGATCACCTGCCCGGCCGCCTGCGGCCCTTCATGCCCGGCCGAGAGGATGAGCCGCGTCGAGGCGATGTTCAGCCCGAGCCGCATCAGCGTCGTGATCAGCAGGATCGTGGGGAAGGACGTGAAGTCGAGTGGCCGGTGCATCAGCACCGATGTCATCAGGATCAGGATCGAGGAGGTGATCGAGATGGCGAGACCGAAATCGAGCAGCAGCGTGGGCAGCGGCACGACCAGGATGACGACCAGCAGGCCGACACCCAGCGCCATCAGCACGTCCGAGCCCGGACGCGCGTCGCGCAGGCGGTCGAGCAGTCCCGCCCCAGCGGCCGGTGCGGCCGCGGTGTTGGCCTCTGCCGCCATGCTCAGTTCAGGCCGGCACGCGGTCCGCGAGGCCGGCGGCCGGCACCTTCACCCCGGCGGCGGTGTATTCGCGCAGCTTGTTGCGCAGCGTGCGGATCGAGATGCCGAGGATCGCCGCGGCGTGCGTCCGGTTGCCCAGGCAGTGCGTCAGCGTCTCCAGGATCAGATCGCGCTCGACATCCGCGACCGTGCGGCCGACGAGCCCGGTCGGCGTGCCGGCGGGTGCGGCGGCAACCACGCGCGCAACGGCCCCGTTGGTTGCCGCGGCGGGCGCGGCGCCGTCATCCAGCGGCAGCTCGATCGCCTCGGGTCCGATCGTCTCGCCGCCGGCCAGCAGAACGGCGCGGTGGATCGTATTCTCCAGCTCGCGCACATTGCCGCGCCAGGGCTGCGTCTCCAGCAGGCGCATCGCATCGGCGGCGATCGGCCGGTAGGGCAGGCCGTTCACCTCGGCGTAGCGGTGGGCGAACATCTCGGCGAGGGGGGCGATGTCGCGCGGCCGCTCGCGCAAGGGCGGCACGGTCAGCGTGACGACGTTGAGGCGGAAATAGAGGTCCTCACGGAACGTGCCCTTGCGCACCTCCGCCTCCAGCGGACGGTTGGTGGTCGCGAGGATGCGCACATTGACCTTCACCGGCTCCGACCCGCCGAGCCGGTCGATCTCGCGCTCCTGGATCGCGCGCAACAGCTTCGCCTGCAGCCGCACGTCCATCTCGCTGATCTCGTCGAGCAGCAGCGTGCCGCCATCCGCCGCCTCGAATCGGCCGATCCGGCGCGCGATCGCGCCGGAGAAGGCGCCCTTCTCGTGGCCGAACAGCTCGCTCTCCAGCAGGTTCTCGGGGATCGCGGCGCAGTTGACGGCGATGAACGGCCCGGCTGCTCGGCGCGAGCGGCGGTGGATGTGGCGCGCCATCACCTCCTTGCCGGTGCCGCTCTCGCCGCGGATCAGCACCGAGGCCTCCGAGGCTGCGACCTGCTCGGCGCGGCGCAACGCGGCGAGCATCACCGGATCCGCTGCGACCGGGACGCGGCCATCGCCGCCGATCGTCTCCAGCATGACCGCGATCAGCTCGGCATCGGGCGGCAGCGGCAAGTACTCGCGCGCGCCGGCCCGGATCGCGGCAGCCGCGCGCACGGCATCGGCGCGCGTGCCGCAGGCGATCACCGGTGCGGCGATCCGCTCGGCCGCCATCGCCGCGATCAGCTCCTCGATGCCGAGCTGCACGTCGCACAGCACCACGTCCGAGCCACGCCCGGCGCGCAGCTGCGCCAGCGCCGGCTGGACGTCATCGGCCTGGGTGATCTTCGCCCCGCGCGAGATGGCGATGCGCGCCGCCTCGCCCAGCTCCGCCGACATCGACCCCACGATCATCACGCGCATGGCAGCGCTCCCGTCTGTTTCCGCACCGTTCAGCGTCAGGCGCTGCGATCGGCCTTCACGATCTCGGTCATGGTCACGCCGAGCCGATCATCATCGACCATGACCACCTCCCCGCGAGCGACCAGGCGGTTGTTGACGTAGATGTCAATCGCCTCGCCGAGCTTGCGATCGAGCTCGACCACGGCGCCGCGACCCAGTTTCAGAAGCTGGCTCACCTGCATCACCGACTTGCCGAGCACGGCCGAGACCTGCACCGGGATGTCGTAGACCGCTTCCAGATCGCGCACCGAGCGCATCGGCTGCGGTTCGGCCTCGGCGGGCTGGCTCGGAGCGGGATCGAGGTCCTTCAGCTCCATCGGAGGTTCATTGCTCATCACGCGCTCTCCTGCACGGCGGGACTGGGGGTCAGGGCGCCGAAGGCTTCGGCGAGGATGCGCGCGGTCGCCTCCGCGACCGCAGCGAGATCGAGTCGCGCCTCGCCGGAACTCCAGCTCACGCGCACCACGCTCGCATCGAGCGAGGCGTCGGCAACGACGTCGTTCGGCAGGTCCACGCCGCTCCGCCGCGCGGCCTCACTCAGTACGCTCGCCACACGTTCCGCGACCGCCGGGGCGGCGGCGACGGTGAGCGCGATCTCGGGCCCCAGATTCGCGCGCAGCTCGGCGAGCAGCGCGCGCGCCTGGACGGGCAGCAGCCGTGCGGCGTGTTCGGCCGTCTGCGCGGCTACGGCGGCGAGCACCGCGTCGGCGAGGCGGGCATCGGTGCGCTCGGCGGCGGCGCGCGCCGCGGCCGCAGAGGCCGCGAGCTCCCGCGCGATCGCCTCCAGCGCGGCCGTCTCGCGCGCGGCGTGGCTTGCCGCCGCCTCGGCGAGCCCGGCGGCGCGCCCTTCGGCGAAGGCCTCCGAGCGGGCGAGTTCAAGATCCTCGATTCCGAAGGTCGGCGCGATGATCTCGGGCTCGGGCGGCGGGGGCGGCGGCGGGTCGAAGCTCTCGCCGAACAGGGTGCGCCGCGACGGCTTCGGCTCGTCCGGGAACAACCGCTTCGGTGCGGCGAGCGCGGAGAGCGGCACCGGCTTCGCGCTGCGCGTGTGACCGTTCATCGGATTGCCCGCCATCTCAGTACACGAGCTCCTCTTCGCGCCCGTCGGACAGCATGATCTGACCGGAGGCGGCGAGGTCCTTGGCGGTGGCGACGATCGCGGCCTGCGCCTCCTCCACATCCTTCAGCCGCACGGGGCCCAGCGCCTCGATGTCCTCGCGCAGCATCTTGCCGGCGCGCTCGGAGAGGTTCTTGAAGAACAGGTCGCGGATGGTCTCAGACCCACCCTTCAACGCCAGCGCGAGCTTCTCCTTCTCGACCGCGCGCAGCAGCACCTGGATGCCCGCGCCGTTGACGCGCACCAGGTCGTCGAAGGTGAACATGAGGCTCTTGATGCGCTCGGCGGCTTCGCGGTTGCGCTCCTCGAGCGCGGCGAGGAACCTTCCCTCGGCGGCGCGATCGAGGTTGTTGAAGATGTC
>CALKJX010000154.1 GCA_937995555.1 uncultured Elioraea sp. | reverse complement strand
CCGATCGAATAGGCGCCGAAGATGGCCTCGCGCGACCAGCCCTCGGCCGCGCCGATCGCCGGGGCGAGCACGGCGATCGCGTAGTACTGCGACCCCCAGGCGATGATCATGGTGACGGAGAGGGCAACGACCGCGCGCCAGGGCGGCGCGGGCGCGGGCAGGGCGGACATGCCCGGACGCTAGCCGTGCCCGGGCGTGCGCGACAGGGGGCTCAGCCCCGCAGCAGCGCCGCCAGCGGCGAGGCCAGCCCAAGGCTCGCGCGCGCCACCGGCGCGGCGTAGCTGCCGGTGCGCGGTTTCCCGAGGCCGAGCGCCACCAGCGCCTCGGCGAGCCGCACGGCTGCGGCGATTCCATCCACCAGCGGCACCGACACCTCGGCCTGGATGCGCCCGCCCATGCCGGCGAGCGCGGCACCGCCGAGGATCACCGCATCGGCCCCCTCGCGCACGAGCGCCCGCGCCGTCTCGGCCACCTTGGCGGCGACGTCCGCGGGACCGGAGGCCGCGTCAGAAGGACCCGCCGCGACCAACCCGATCCCGGACAGCCGCGAGGCCAGGCCGCAGGAGGCGATCAGTTCGCGATAGAGCTCGGCCGAGGAGAAGGTCACGAGCCCGAACCGGCCGCCGAGCATGCAGGCCGTCAGGCAGGCAGCCTCGGTCATGCCGAGCACAGGAATCGGCAGGAGCTGCCGCGCCGCCGCCAGCGCGGTGTCGTAGGACACCGCCAGCACCGCCGCGTCGCAGCCCGCATGATGCTGCGCCAGACAGTCGAGAATGCCGTGCGCGGCAATCGCGTTCTCGGCGCGCGAAGAGATGATCGCGGGGCCGAAACGCGGGGTCGCGGCGACGATCTCGGTCCCGGGCGAGGCGGCCGCGCGCGCCGCGGCCGCGCAGATCGCCGTCACCGCCTCCGTGGTGTTGGCATTGGCGAGCAGGATGCGCAGGCTCACGCAGCACCGCGCCGGCGCGACGCCTCGTAGCGGCTGCGCTTCGACCGCGCCGCCCGCGGCGGCACGCCCGCGCGTGCGAACAGGCCCGACAGCCATGCCGCCGCGCTCCGCGCCGCGCTCGGCACGACTTCGAGCTCCACCTCGTGATGCTCCGCCCCGTCGGGCATCAGCGACCGGTCAAGCGCCAGCGTCGCCTGCGTTCCGCAGGGCAGGGCGATCTCCACATGCGTGCGCTCGTTGCGGAACCCGCCGGTGGGACGCACGGGCCTGCCGTCGGCCGCCTCGGCGATGCGCCGCGCCAGCGCCTGCGCCACCTCGGCCGGCACGGCGCGCGCGAAGGCCGGGATGGGGTCGGCCGTGCCGGCAGCGAGATGCAATGCCAGCGCCGGGGTGAGCACGCGCTCGGCCTCCAGGCGCGCGGTCAGCGCACCGCGGCCGGCCAGCGGCGGGCCCTTCGCGGTCAACATCCAGGCCTCGTTCTCCTGGCGCAGCCTGAGGGTCAGCCGCGCCGCCGCCAGCCTGCCGTCATCGGTGTCGAAGAAGATGTTGTGCTGCCGCAGCAACAGCCGCCGCGGCGGCAGAAGCGCCTCGATCCGCGACCGTTCGATCGCGTCCTCCAGCATCAGCTTGAATTCGCGCTCGACGCCGTCGCCGGCCATGAGGGCTCCCCGTCTGGCGGCGTTACACCATTCCGGCCCGACGATGGCAAGCCGGTGGACAGGTGACGCGGTCGGTGGAAGCCTTGCCGGCTGACGACACGAGGAGACGCACCGGATGGACCCCAACGCCTTGCCCTTCGACGCGGAAGCGATCCTTGCGGGGCTCAGGAGCTGGGTCGAGGTCGAGAGCCCGACCTATGACGCCGCGGCGGTGAACCGGATGATGGACGCGGCCAGCCGCGACCTCGCGCTGCTGGGCGCGCGGATCGAGCGCGTTCCCGGCCGCATGGGCTTCGGCGACTGTGTGCGCGCACGCTTCCCCCAGCCCGCGCTGGGCGGCGGCGTGGACGGACCCGGTATCCTGCTGATGAGCCACCTCGACACAGTGCATCCGGTCGGCACGGGTGGTGCCTCGGGCCCTCTCGCGTTCCGCCGCGAGGGCGACAAGGCCTGGGGCCCCGGCATCTGCGACATGAAGGGCGGGGCCTACATCGCGATGGATGCCGTGCGCGCGATCCTCGCGGCGGGGGCGACGACGAAACTGCCGGTGACGATCCTGCTGACCAGCGACGAGGAGGTGGGCTCGCCCTCGACGCGCGACCTGATCGAGGCCGAGGCGAAGCGGCACAAGGTGGTGTTGATCCCCGAGCCCGCGCGCGCGAATGGCGGCGTGGTGAGCGGTCGCTACGCGATCGCGCGCTTCGCGCTGGAGGCGCGCGGCCGGCCGAGTCATGCCGGTGCCAGGCTGTCGGAGGGGCGCTCTGCCATCCGCGAGATGGCGAAGCAGATCCTCGCCATCGAGGCCATGACGACCGAGGATGCGACCTGTTCGGTGGGCGTGATCCATGCCGGGCAATGGGTGAACTGCGTGCCGATGCTGTGCCGGGCGGAGAGCCTCAGCATGGCCAAGCGCCAGCAGGATCTCGATGCGCTGGTGGAGCGGATGCTGGCGCTGAGGCCGACCGATCCGGATGTCGGCTTCACGGTGCGGCGCACCTATACGCGCCCGGTGTGGGAGGCGGACGGGAAGGTGCTGGCGTTGCATGCGTTGGCGGAGCGGATCGCCAAGGGGGTGGGGATCCCGGCCTTGCCGCATGAGAGTTCGGGCGGCGGGTCGGACGGGAACTTCACGGGCGCGCTCGGCATTCCGACGCTTGACGGGCTCGGCGTGCAGGGTGCCGGGCCGCACACGCTGGATGAGCACATCCTCGTCTCGTCACTGGTGCCGCGGGCGAAGCTGCTCGCGGGGTTGCTGATGCAGATCGATGGCTAGCAAAACAGAGAACACCGGGGGGACGACGGTCGTCGCCCCGGACTCCCCTCCGCAGATCGCGCCCGCGGCCCGACCAACGGGAGGGACGCCCTCCTGGGAGGTCCGGGGGGCCAATGGCCCCCCGGTGACTGAGGAAGACCTCGAAGAGGCGCTCTCGCGCCCGCCGCCAGGCTTCGCCCTTGTGCCCGGCGACATCCTCATCCTCGGCGTCGGCGGCAAGATGGGCCCGACGTTGGCGCGCCTTGCGCGCCGCGCCGACCCCGCCCGACGCATAATCGGCGTCGCCCGCTTCTCCGAACCTGGGCTGCGGAACCGCCTCGATGCCTGGGGCATCGAAACAATCGAGGCCGACCTGCTCGACCGCACCGCCCTCGCGGGCCTGCCCGACGCGCCCAACGTCGTCTACATGGCGGGGCGCAAATTCGGCTCCACCGGCGCCGAACACCTCACCTGGGCCATGAACGCCACCGTACCGGCCATGGTCGCGGAACGCTACGCGGCCAGTCGGATCGCCTTCTTCTCGACCGGCTGCGTCTATCCCTTCGTCCCCGTGCTCTCCGGCGGCGCGACCGAGGAGACGCCGCTCACCCCCCCCGCCGGCGACTACGCCTGGTCCTGCGTGGCGCGCGAGCGCGCCTTCGAACATGCTTCCGCGGCGCACGGCACGCCCACGGTCGCGATCCGGCTGAACTACGCGATCGATCTGCGCTACGGCGTGCTGCACGATGTCGCGGTGAAGGTGCGCGACCGCCAGCCGATCGACGTCACCTCGGGCCATGTCAACGTCATCTGGCAGGGCGACGCCAACGCCTGGGCGCTTGCCGCGCTGACACTCGCCGAGGCGCCGATGGCAGCGCTGAACGTCACCGGCCCGGAGACGATCTCCGTGCGCTGGCTGGCGCACGAGTTCGCCCGCCGCCTCGGCCGCGAACCGATCATCACGGGCGAGGAGGCACCGACCGGCTGGCTGAACAACGCGGCGCGTGCGTTTCGCCTGTTCGGCTACCCGACCGTTCCGCTCCCGGCG